>JAUXGC010000070.1 GCA_030622375.1 Sulfurovum sp. | reverse complement strand
TTTTTGGATACGACTGTATGCCTTATCAATACTTTTAATCTTTACATCTCCATTTTTTATCAATAAAGCAATAGTATCTACTAACCTTTTTGTACTTACAACTTTTGTTGGGTCTAGCTGATTTCCAAAAAGCAAAATATCATCCCCCGCATTGATAGCTAACTTAAGAGTATTGCTAAGTCCATACTTTTGGCTTATGGCACCCATTTGTAAATCATCGGTAATCACAACACCATGATATCCAAGCTTCCGTCGTAACTTTTTTGTTACGGTTTCATAAGAGAGACTCGCAGGGTATTTGGCATCTAAATTAGCATTAAACACATGAGCTACCATCACACTGTCTGCCTTGTCTTTAAGCAGACGGTACGGCTCCAGTTCTACCTCTTTCCATAAATTTGTCACATCCACAAAACCTTTATGGGTATCACCAACCGATGAACCGTGTCCTGGAAAATGTTTAAGTGAAGTCAGTACTCCATTGGTATGCATAGAGTCTATAAATATAGATGCATACTTTGCTACTTCTTTTGGGTTTTTACCAAAAGACCTTCCTGGCCCTTTTATAACATGATTTTCAGGATTTATAGAGAGATCGACTACTGGTGCCAAATCATAATTAATCCCTACACTCTTAAGCTCTTTGCTCATCTTTGTATAGGTTTTTCTAATTTGACTCTTGTTCATATTTTTTACTTCATCGGCTCTTGGAAAATTTCCATAAAAACCATACTTGCTTTTGAGCCTTTGAACCTTGCCTCCCTCCTGATCTACTGCAATAAGAAGTTTTCCATCCAAACTACAAGCTTGCAACTCTTTAGTCAGCTTCGTAAGTTGTTTTCTCGTAGCAATATTTTTAGGCTTGTTTTTATCAACAGGATTATAATCAAAAAGAATGACTGCACCTACATTATATCTTTGTATATCACGACAAATCTGGCTATCTTTTGGAGCAGATATACCATGAAAACCAACCATCAACATTTGCCCTATCTTTTTTTCAAGAGACAAGCTCTCTCCTGCTATAGCTGCAAATGGTATGATTATTATTGAAAGACTCATTAAAATATTTTTAAACATTATTTTTCCTTAACATATATAAATATATTATAGTGTAGTCTTATTAGCATACGGTTAACCTAGATATATTATACTTCTCTCATAAAGAGCATCAGAGCGAACCCATTGAAATCCCCCTAGATATTAGATGGTTTCTTCTTTTTTATAGATTTTTTTCCTCCTCCTTTTAAACTTCTAGATGCTCTTTTGTAAAACTTTCCATTCATTTACTTATATTGGTTACTATATCTTATTCAATTGCAAGATTTTTATATCTTATTTTGTATAATATATTAAAAAAGGTTCATTAATGCGAAACGCACTGAAATTAGCACTCCTAGTTTTTTCACTATTTACATACATACAAGCTAGTGACGAAGCTCAAATATCTATTACTGACATTAACGGCGTAACTCATCAAATCACAGGTACCGACCAAGGACTTAATATTGAAGGTCTTGAAGGCAAAATAGTCTTTCTAGAGTTTTTTGGCCACAAGTGTCCACCATGTCTAAAATCCATACCTCATCTTATTGAGCTTCAGAAAAAATATAAAGACAAATTAGCCATTATTGGTATAGAAGTACAAGGGTATAGCAATGAACAGCTTAGCAAGTTTGCAAAAGAAAAAGGCATGAACTACATTGTTGTATCTCATGAAAAAGCAGATATTTTTGTAGATTATATTGCACAAAGAGCCCAGTGGAGAGGAAGCATACCTTTTTTAGTGGCTCTTGATACAAAAGGCAGTGTGCAATTTGTTCAAGCCGGTATGATACCAGAGTCATCACTTGAAGAGATTATCGCACAACTTAGCCCAAAAAAATAATCTACTCTACTCTACTCTCACAATACCATTTCGTATTGTGATTAATCCCTCTAATTCTGCTTCATATACTCTATCAGAAAATTTGGCAACAGCCTCATCAAAAGTAGGTGAAGTTTGGCAGAAATAGAAAAAATCATCTTTTGGGATACTGCTTTGCACTGGCTGTCCAAAACGAGAAGCAAACAGTTCTATGTCGTGTATGGCTTTGGCTTTCCCCTCAAGAAGAAGTCTATTAGTTCCCAAGCTCTCATCCAACCTATGGGGAAGCACCCATATCTCTCTGCCCATTTTTAAAGCATACTCTACAGAACGTATGGAGCCACTATCTAAATCTGCTTGGGTAACAATGAGTATATCACCCAGTGCCACAACCAATTCATTGCGAACAACAAAACTCCACCCTGTTGCCCTAAATCCATCATCAAACTGGCTAAGCAGCAAACCTTTTTTCTCTATACTCTCTATAAGTTTTTGATTGATAGCTGGATAACGAATATCTAATCCATTTGCTACAACTGCTATAGTATTGCTTTCTCCTGCTCCTATATGAGATATGGTATCCACGCCCATAGCTGCACCACTTACTATACATACTCCTCTTTTAGCTAAAGCGCTTGCCATACTGTAGGTAAATTGCTTAGTATAAATGGAAGGTCTTCTGGTTCCTACCATAGAGACTTTAGGTCTTTTGAGTAACTCCAGATTGCCTTTATAAAAGAGTGTTGGAGGGTACTTTTTCATAGCACTTAACTCAGAAATATTTTCTACTACACTTTGACTCATAATCTACCTTTTTATACATATTAGCAAAGATAGAAAAAGTTTAATAAAAATATGTCAAATTGTAATACTTTATAGCTATAAGAATAATCTCCAATATGTCAAAGCTACAGTAAATGTAACTGCTATACCAACTATATTTAGAAAGAATCCTCTTTTAATCATTTGGGTGGTTGTTACATCTCCTGTTGACATAGCTATGGCATTTGGTGCTGTTGCTATGGGAAGCATAAAAGCATAACTAGCCGAAATTGCGACAATCAACATAAAGAGTGTTGGGTCAAGTCCACTTTGTAATGCAAAAGGGTAGATGATAGGTATCATTATAGAAGTTAGGGCTGTGTTACTAGTAAGTTCTGTTGCAAACACTACACCTGCACCAATCATAAGCATCAAAACTACTGGGGGTAAATAGCTAAAACTGACCAATATATTTGCAACCTCTACTGCAAGTCCAGTTTTTTGAAAAGCCATCGCTATGGAAAAACCTGCTCCAAACAGAAAGATAATTGCAAATGGAATCTTTTTAAAGTCCTCTTTCCACTCCAACAGTTTAACTTTTGGCAAAAATAGGAACAGACCAAAAGCCAGTAGTGTAAGTTTTTCATTTATCATCACACCAAAAAAGTGTTTCAATATAGGATTTCCAGCTAAAATAACTGCCAAAGAGATAAGTATGGCTATAAGTTTTTTCTCATCTCGTGATAGTGGACTCTTGGTATCATTTACAACTGTAAGCTGAAAATCTTTTTTTTCAAATCCATACAGTAAAATTTCTGATGCGACTACCATCATCACAATAGCCAGTGGCAACATCATCATAATCCAAGTTGCAAATGGAATCATCTCCAGCCCATTAGTCTCCAAAAAATCCATCAAAATAAGATTTGGAGGTGTCCCCACAGGTGTGATAATACCACCTATCAAAGAAGCATAAGCTACTCCCAAAAGTAACCTAAATTTAAAATTTATATTTTGTGTCAAAAAACTAGCAATAGGAATAATCAAAAGAGCTGTAGTTGTATCTGACAATATAGAGCTTAAAACTCCTGCTGTAACCATAAGAGAGAGCAAGACACCTCTTGGGGTATTTGGAAAAATGGAGAGAAGTTTTGTAGCCAACCTTATGTGAAGTTGAGCTTTTTCAGTAGCTATGGCGAGCAAAAATCCACCTATAAAAAGAAAGATGGTTGTCTTAGAGTAGTTCACTACGACATCTTTTGACTCCACCAAACCAAACAGCGGAAACAGAAGTATGGGAAGCATAGAAACCACTCCCATATGAAGCCCATTGTTAGTCCAAAGTGTTACCAAAAATGCTATGACACCTACCAATCTTGACTGCACAGGATTAAATACATTTAAAGATAAAAAATAAAAACATACCCCAACTACTAAAGCAATAATGATAAGTTTATAACTTTGTAAAAAAGATTTTACAACAACCATTTTCTCTCTCCTGCCTTATATAGTTAGATAAACGATACCATAAAATAGGTTAGAACTCTACTTGGCCAATTCTACTTCAAATAGATATCATCTATGTAAACCAGTTCAACATCCATAAAAATACTTTTTGCACTCTCTAATGCTTTCATTGTAACACTATATGGATGTCCTATGGCAACCCCATACCCTTTTTTCTTGGCTATCTCTACAGCTTTACGTAGCTGTCTATGTATGTAGGGAACTGTTCTTGTATTGTCTATAAATATATCTCTTGCGACATACGCATCGCCAAATTTATAGGCTATTTTTTTTACTTTAGTTGACATGGTTGTTCTACTGTCTATAAAATTGAATCCCTCTTTTCGTAATGCCGTATAGAGTACATTCATAGCTTTATAGTTTGCAGTAAACAGAGAACCTGTATGGTTATTGATATATTTAGCTCTAGAAAAAAGTTTCCTAATCTCCCTTACTCGCTCTTCTATCTGTTTTTTAGTGTAAGTTGTTTTAAGTGTCTTATACTGTTTGTTAAGTTGTTTATTGTTGGACTCCATAGGTAGATGAACCATATAATGCTTTAAACCTTGTGTCAACATATAACTTTTCATATTGTTCTCGAAAGGTGGGAAAATAGAAGGAGTTATTTTCAATCTTAGTGCTTGTACGGCTCTCATTTGATTTGTATTAGAAATATCATCTATAATAATAACAAGTTTTGGTTTCTTGCCTCGGTATGCCAAAACACTCTTTTTTGGCTGTTTTGTACTGCTTTTCTCTCTCTTTACACTCTTCGCAACTATCACAACTTTTTTTTGAATTAACTTTTTCTCAACCTTCTTCTTTTGTTCTTGAGGTTTTTTTGTTTTAACTTTAGATAACTCACTTAAGATATCTTTAGTTGTATGACTTTTTTTAACTTTGTCTATTTCCACTGGCTTCGAAACTTCAGCTTGTCCCAAAAAATATCCAAAAGCTACAAATAAAATAAGTAAAAACACACCCAAAACAATAAAAATATTTTTTCTGAAATTAGATTTTTTGACTCTTTTCTTGCGTGTAGGTTTTTTTGTTGATGATTTTTTCTTAGTAGTAGTTTTTTTAGGTTTTTTTGCCATCTATTTCACTAATTTTAGTTTTAACTATTGTAGCAAATAAATTTTAAAAGAGGGTTACTAAAGTTTATTATATATAGTATGGGCATCTTGCCCATACTAGTAAGAGAAAGTTAGTTTGTATCTTGGTTAACTATTTTGTTGGCACCTATCCATGGCATCATCTCTCTAAGAGAAACGCCTGTTTTTTCTATAAGTGATGCTTTAGCATTTGCTCTTTCAGCATTCATTCTTGGATATCCTGTTTGACCCTCAGCGATAAAATCTTTCGCAAATCTACCATCTTGAATCTCTGTTAAAATATCTCTCATTGCCTGTTTTGACTCAGCATTGATAACTCTTTTACCAGAAACATAATCACCGTACTCAGCTGTATTTGAGATAGAGTATCTCATATCGGCTATCCCACCCTCAAACATAAGGTCAACTATGAGTTTAAGCTCATGTAGACACTCAAAGTATGCAAGCTCTGGAGCGTAACCAGCTTCAGTCAATGTCTCAAAACCAGCTTGAACTAGTGCAGTAGCTCCTCCACAAAGAACAGCTTGTTCTCCAAATAGGTCAGTCTCTGTCTCATCTTTAAAAGTAGTTTCTATAATCGCTGTTCTACCGCCACCTATGGCTGATGCATAAGAGAGTGCTAACTCTCTTGTGCTACCACTTGGGTTTTGACCAATGGCTATAAGGTCAGGTATTCCGCCGCCTCTAACAAACTCACTACGAACTGTATGTCCAGGTGCTTTTGGAGCAATCATTGTTACATTGATATTTTTAGCTGGATGAATACGTCCATAATGGATATTAAAACCATGACCAAATGCGATAGTTGCACCATCTTTAAGGTTTGGAGCAATCTCATCTGTATATATCTCTGCTTGATTTTCATCTGGAAGAAGAATCATAACTACATCTGCTTTAGCTGTAGCGTCTGCAACCGTAAGTACTTCAAACTTTTTAGCTACTGCTTTATCCCAAGATGCGCCATCTTTTCTAAGACCTACAACTACATTTACCCCAGAATCTCTAAGATTTTCTGCGTGTGCGTGACCTTGAGAACCAAAACCAATCATAGCTACTGTTTTTGATTTGATAATACTGATATCACAATCTTTATCATAATATACATTTAAACTTGACATTTGTTACCCTTGATGTATGAAAATTTTCGCGATTATATCCAAATCTTACTTATTTGGTGATTACTCTCTTGTTAATCTTCTCTTTCTCAACCCTCGGAGTAAATACTAGCCACACCGTTTTTGGCGAAGAGACTAAAAACAAAATCTTCCTCGAAAATCTCCCCGGACTTGAAGGTCTAGAAGACGCAACAAGAGACGCCTTTACCTGCAAAGACACAGAAAAAGACAAAAACGGAAATTGCGTCGTCAGCGCCTCCGCACCCCTCCGACTCTACATAGAATGAATCATAAAAACCTCCGTAATCCTCGGCTCTATGTTAGCCGTAGGTTACATAATTTTTGGAGGAGTTCTCTATATGACCACAGATTCTTTTTCTAACAAAACTGAAGGAAAAG
>JAUXGC010000163.1 GCA_030622375.1 Sulfurovum sp. | reverse complement strand
CTCAAATACATACGCATATGTGTTACTCCGAGTTTAATGATATTATACAGACTATTGAAAATATGGATGCAGATGTTATCTCCATAGAGACTGCTAGATCTGGAAATGAGTTACTCAAAATTTTTAGAGAAGTAGGGTATAAACAAGAGGTTGGTCCAGGCGTATATGATATACATTCTCCTCGTGTACCAAGTGTAGATGAGATGGTAGAACAGATAAAACTTTTATTGGAAGTATTACCAAAAGAACAACTTTGGATAAATCCAGATTGTGGACTAAAAACACGCAAATGGGAAGAGGTAAGGCCTAGTTTAACCAATATGGTTAAGGCTGTAAATGAGATTAGAGCCACTTTGGTCTAGTTATAGAGGGTTTAAAGACCCTCTGAAACTATTTAAATAAAGTTTTTAACTCTTCTTCCGTACTTATGTATTTTACTTCTTTTACTGCACCATTTTCCAAAGTAACGATAGCAATTTTCTCTGCTTCTTTATCATTTTTAAGTTGTTGGGCAATATTTTTATCGTATATCAAAAGTACCGAATACGCACTCTTTCTCAGGTCCGGTAGTGCAAAAGTGTTACGGATAACTGTTGGCATAGGACTGACATCAGCTATGAAAAGTGTATCTCTTTTAGTTAAATAGTCACTCTCTTGTTTTTTTAAAAACTCTTTAACTGTATGCCCTGTCGCTTTGGCAAACACCATAACAAGTGTCTTGGTATCTGCTTTTAACGTATGTGATTTATCGAACTGGTCAGGGAGAGTAAAACTGATAGTTGAACCAGTATTTAACCCATTGCTAACATTTGCACTGTATTTACTTGCATCATAGTTGTCTTTTCCATTAATGAAGAAAAGGCCCCCTGCACCGATAATGATAAGACCTAGAAGTCCTAAAAGTATTTTTTTGATCATATTTTTTCCTTATTTAAGATAAATTATCTCTGATTTAAATGGCATTCTAGCCAAGTAAGGTTAATAGGGGTCCCATAATCAGTTAAATTAGATATAATATCAGCCTAATATTCCCAAAAGGTTAAAGTAATTATGAGAGCATTATTGAGTGTAAGTGACAAAACTAATATTGTAGAGTTTGCAAGAGGTTTAGAAAAATTAGGTTGGGAGATTATCTCAACTGGTGGCACATATAAAGTCCTCTCTACAGCAGGTATAACAGTCATAGAGATAGATGAAGTAACAAAGTTTCCAGAGTGTTTTGAGGGGCGAGTTAAGACCCTTAACCCTTATGTGCATGGTGGCATACTGCATAAAAGAGGTGATGAGGCACATGTGGCACAGGCCAAAGAGCTTGGGGTAGAGGGCATAGACCTTGTGTGCGTCAATCTTTATCCATTTAAAGAGACTATAGAAAAAACAGAAAATTTTGATGAAATCATAGAGAACATAGATATTGGTGGACCTACTATGGTAAGAAGTGCTGCGAAAAACTTTAATGATGTGTTGATTGTAACAGATGTTAATGATTATGAAAATGTACTTGGAGCATTGGAGAATGGTCTCAATAGTTTAGAGTTTAGACGCAATCTTATGATAAAAGCTTTTGAGCATACAGCCTCATATGATGGCATGATAGCAAACTATATGAATGGTCGTTTTAATGACGGTTTTGGTGAGTATCAGTTTATTGCTGGGAAGAGAGTATTTAACACTAGGTATGGAGAAAATCCACACCAAAAAGGTTCACTTTATGAGTTTGACTCTCACTTTTCAGACAACTTCAAACAAGTAAAAGGTGAAGCAAGTTTTAACAATATCAACGATGTAAATGGGGCACTTAAAATAGCATCTAGCTTTGGAGATGAAAATGCAGTCTGCATAGTAAAACATGGTAACCCTTGTGGATTTGCTATCAAAGGCTCACTGCTAGAGTCTTACAATGAAGCGCTTAAGTGTGACCATGTATCTGCTTTTGGTGGTGTAGTGGCAGTCAATGGCATAGTGACTAAAGAGCTAGCTGAGAAGATGAATGAAATTTTCCTAGAAGTAGTGATGGCAGCAGACTTTGAGCCAGAAGCTCTGGAAGTATTTGAAAAGAAAAAACGACTTAAGTTATTTGCCCAAGGTGGTAAAAAATTAGTAATGTCTAAAGACAGTCATGACTTCAAACATGTTGATGGTGGGTTTGTATATCAAAATTCAGACTGTATCTGTGACAATGAAGTACACAACGCACACAAAAAGTCAGAACTTACTGCCACAACTCAAGAGATGAAAGACTTAGAGATAGCATGGAAAGTAGCAGGGCTCACAAAGTCTAACTGTGTTGTTTATGTTAAAGATTCAGCTATGGTAGCCGTAGGTATGGGCATGACAAGTCGTGTAGATGCAGCTCAATGTGCATTGAAAAAAGCAAAAGAGATGGACTTGGATGTAAGTGGTGCAGCTATGGCATCAGAAGCATTTTTTCCATTCCGTGACAGTATAGATGCGGCCGCAGAAGCTGGTATAAAAGCCATTATAGAACCAGGTGGAAGCATAAGAGATGATGAAGTGATACAAGCAGCCAACGAACACGGCATTTCACTCTACTTTACTACAGTAAGGCACTTTTTGCATTAAACTAATCAAAGGGGACATCATGGTGAACAAACTCACACTTGAAACACTCGAGCGATGGCTAATAGTGCTGACTTGATGATGGGGAGGGCATATTGATAGTTCGGACTTCAAAAACTATATCTTTGGATTACTGTTCTTAAAGAGAGCAAATGACCAATTTGTTGAAGGAGCAAATAATTCTCTTCAGCGGTCAATTATTAAAGAAAATGATTTATTACTTTTAATCGCAGGGGTATTGGGACGAGTTGCTATTGTAAATAAAGATATAGTTCCAGCAAATATAAATCAAGCGCTTTAAACAATAAGATTAAAAGATGAATATATCAAAGAATATGTGTATTTTTATCTAAATTCTTCGCAAATACAGAACCATATAGATAAAATCAATGTTCAAAATGCCCAAGCAAATTTAAGCCTACAAAATATTAAAAACTTCAAGATAGCACTTCCACCACTTGAAGAACAAAAACAAATATCAACTATATTATCAATTGCTGATTAAAAGTTAGAAGTTCTTAGACCTAAAAAAGAAAAGCATGAAACACTTAAAAAAGGTCTGTTGCAAAAGTTACTAATGGGGAAAGTGAGGGTTAATAATGTATAAAAAAATGACTGTATCGGAATTAATG
>JAUXGC010000169.1 GCA_030622375.1 Sulfurovum sp. | reverse complement strand
TGGAAGGAAAAGAGGGGAGTCGTGATTTTGATGATATATACAGAGTAGGTGTCGTAGGCTCCATTATGCGAAAAGTAGATATTCCTGATGGTAGAGTAAAAATACTTTTTCAGGGATTTGCCCGTGGAGAGATTTTGAACTCACAAGAGGGGGCATTTAATCGTGCCAATATAAAAATAGTAGAGAATGACAGCTATGATAAACTAAGAACAGATGCCCTAATGAATATTTTACGAGACAAGATAAAGGCACTCTCTTCTTTTAGTAGTCAAATTCCTGCAGATTTGGTGCGCACCATAGATGAGAATGATGAACCGTATCGTATTGCCGATCTTGTCTCTTCTATGTTAAATTTAGATAAAGAGATAGCCTATACTCTCTATGTAGAGTCCAATATAGAAAAAAGATTGCTTGGGCTTGTAGATGTAATCACTTCAGATATAGAGTCAGCCAGAGTACAAAAAGAGATACGCACAAAAGTTCATACAAAAATAGAGCAAACCAACAAAGAGTATTTTTTAAAAGAGCAATTAAAAGAGATACAGCAAGAGTTGGGTATGGATACGCAACGAGAAGAGGAGATAGCTACTTTTAGAGAAAAAGTAGCAGCACTCAAACCACATATGCAAGAAGACGCATTTAAAGAAATAAACAAACAGTTGGACCGTTTTGCGCGTATGCATCCAGAGAGTAGTGAAGCACATGTTGTTCAGAGTTATTTAGAGTGGGTACTTGAAATACCATTTGGGAAACAGACAAAAAAAAGTTTGAGTGTAAAAGATGTTTCTGGAGAACTTGACAAAGACCACTACTCTTTAGATAAGCCAAAAGAGCGTATTGTGGAGTTTTTTTCAGTGCGAGAGTTGGCTATGCTTAGAGGTATTAAGTCAAAAGAGACAGGGGGAGCCATACTATGTTTCGTAGGTCCTCCTGGTGTAGGAAAAACTTCTTTGGCAAACTCCATAGCTACTGCATTGGGACGACCTCTTGTGCGTATAGCATTGGGAGGGCTTGAAGACGTAAATGAGTTAAGGGGGCACAGAAGAACCTATGTGGGTGCTATGCCCGGAAGGCTTGTGCAGGGACTTATAGAAGCAAAAAGCATGGACCCTGTCATTGTGCTTGATGAGATAGACAAAGTAGGACGCAGTATGAGAGGTGACCCAACTGCCGCACTACTTGAAATACTTGACCCTGAACAAAACAGTAAATATCGTGATTATTATCTAAATTTCAATATGGATTTGAGTAAAGCCATTTTCATTGCTACAGCCAATGATGTAGGTCGCATACCGCCACCACTGCGTGACAGAATGGAGTTTATAGGGCTCAATAGCTATACCCCAAAAGAGAAATTTGAGATAGCCAAACGGTATCTTATTCCTCAAGAGCTTAAAAAACACGCTTTAAAGAGAAGAGAGTTTTCTTTGTCAGATAAGGCGTTAAAAATATTGATAGACGAATATACCAGAGAGGCAGGTGTAAGAAATTTACGCCGTACAGTAGCTTCACTAATGAGAAAAAGTGCCAGAAAACTTTTAGAAGATAAAGCAAAAAATAGTATTGCTATTACAAAGAAAAACTTGAAACACTTTGTAGATAAAAAGGTGTTTGAAATATCTGTTGTTGATACTAAGCCACAAGTAGGAGTAGTTAGTGGACTTGCCTGGACCGCTGTGGGTGGAGATGTTCTTACCATAGAAGCCATTAAAATTAAAGGAAAGGGTGCCCTACAGTTGACTGGAAGTTTAGGAGATGTTATGAAAGAGTCTGTTCGCATCGCACACTCTGTAGTGAAAATTCTTATAGATACAAAGAGGTTAAAGATTTCTCCTTTTATTATACCTCATACACCAAAAGAGAGAGAAGATAGTATAAATATAGATGCAAGCGAAGTATATAAGCGTTATGACTTGCATATTCATGTTCCTGAGGGAGCAACACCAAAAGATGGTCCAAGTGCAGGGATTGCAATGGTAAGTGCCATAGCTTCCATTTTAAGTAATCAGAAAATAGACAATAAAGTTGCCATGACAGGAGAAGTAACCTTAACAGGTAAAGTGCTTCCTATAGGTGGCTTAAAAGAGAAGCTTATTGCTGCATATAAAGCAGGTGTGAGTAAAGTGTTGATTCCTTTGAAAAATGTAGAGAGAGACTTAAATGATATACCAAGTGAAGTTAAAAATAGTATGAAAATTATAGGTGTATCTACGGTAGATGAAGTACTTCAAGAGGTATTTGCAGATAGTAAAAAATAGAGGAGCCCAGAAGGATCCTTTATTTTTGTTGTCTATGCTCTTTTATAAAACTATTTAATTCTTTTTTTGAGTTGATTGTGGTCATTATAAAAAGAGTATTGTTTTCTTTCATAAGGTCTGTAACAAGGTTTGTGTCGGTTAAAAGTATGTCGTACTTGTTTGATAGAAGTTCATTTTCAAGCAAACTTGTATTGTTCAATGTTTCGTAGTCATACCCCAGGTTTTCAACTATTTTAATTAAAATTATTTTTTCTAAATGAAGCTCTTTTGCAATTAAAATTTTCTTCTTTACTTCTCTCTTTACTTTCTCTTCCTCTTTAGTTTCAGTTTCAGTTTTTATGTCAGTTTTTATGTCAGTTTCAGTTTTTATGTCAGTTTTTATTTTATCCGATAAAAATGTATTCAATACGGAAAGCAGTTCATTTTTTTGAATAGGTTTGGAAATATACTCATCCATCCCTACACTTAAAAACTTCTCTCTGTCACCTTTAAGAGCATTTGCCGTTAATGCAATGATGGGAACATGTTTTAGCTCTTTATTCTTTTCATAATTAATTATGGTACTTGTGGCTGTAATACCATCCATAACTGGCATTTGAATATCCATAAAAATAAGATCATAGTCATTCTTTTTACGCTTCTCAACAGACTCAAGACCATTATTTGCTATATCTACACCGATGCCATACTTTTCTAAAATATGTCTAATGAGTTTTTGGTTAATGACATTGTCTTCAGTTACCAATATGTTTGCATCATATAAATGTTCTGCCAAAGATTCTTCATCATCTTTGGATAAGCTGTCCGTATTTATCTTGAGCTTCTTTTTGATTTTTGACAATGTGATATTCAAACCTGTAACACTTTCAAAATTTAAAAATAT
>JAUXGC010000199.1 GCA_030622375.1 Sulfurovum sp. | reverse complement strand
TATTTCTTTAGTTATATCTTCAAACATTATATCCCCTCTAATCTATTTTTTATTTCTTCAATAAATCTATCATATTCACCATCAAAATTTAAATCTAAACTCTTCATCCCTAATTGAATCACATCTTTCCCTCTTCCAAGCTCTAAATTATCATCTACCTCAACCAAATATTTAGGATACAAAAGCATCGTATCTTTCATTTTAAAATTCACACCATACACAAACATTTGATACTTATCTTGTACCGATAACTCACTTCTATCATTTACTTGTTTATATTTAGTATCTATGATTTTAGTTTCAGTCACAATGTCAGGTTTTAATACCAAAGATCCAAAGTTTCCTTGCTTTTGTAACTGTGTAGTATTATCTATCTCTTCATACATCCTACCCACAAACTTCTCAAATACCTCAGCCATATCAAACAAAAAAGCAAAACTTTTATCTGTACTTTTTTGTGTCATAGGCACAAGCTTTTGAAGTATCATGAGTGCGACTTCATAACTCTTTTTGTATCTACTATTCATACGGTCAAAATGTATGTTTAATCTTTTAAAATCTACATTAAAATAATCCACTTCATCAAGTACAGCTTCACACCTATGCAGATTACCATATGAGCTAAATTTTTTAAATATCCGTATGGCATAAAGGAAAAAACGATTCAGTTAATTATCCATGCTAAACTCATCAAACTCACAATAGATATTTTGATGGTAAAAGTTGGTGAAGTTTTTCTCTATGATGTATTTACCACGTAAGACTTTCAAGTTCTCTTGCATAGTGATGTATTGTTTAAAGACACCTCTTTTAAATTCATCCAGTAGAGCATCAGAAAAGAGTCTGATAAAAAGTTCAAATATCTGGTGCTCTTTATTGTCTGCGTTCACCAAGTCTTCGTTTTTTAAGTTGATGTCATAGGCATATATGAGCATATAAATAAAAGTATTTAAATTTTGTGTGTGTTCATCTGCTATTTTAGGGACAATAAAATAACTATCGTTATTTATAGACAAGAAGCCACAGTAGTTTTTAGGTTTAATACCTTTGAAACTTATATCAAAATAATGATGTATGTTTTGATTGTCTTTTATATTTTGTTCTAATTCTTTAGGGATAATCTGATTTTCAGTAAGGTATTGCATCTCTTATCCTTTTTTCAAATGCCCCAAGCATATAATTTTATCTTTACTCTCTTCCATCAATACACCTCTTTCCTATGTGCCACCCTAATCACAGAAATAAGTAAAAGATTGTTTTCTCTCAAATAGACTATTCTATAATTCCCTGCACGTTTTCGGTACTTACCTTTATGTTTACCTTGTAAACTTTTATCAGAAGCAAAGTTACCCTCTTTTAAATCTTTGATTTTAGAAGCTACAAGATTTTGAGACTTTGTTTCTAGTTTTAAAAATTCTTTTTCTGCACTAGGATCAAAGATGATTTTATACACTAATCCCTGCCTTAGCAAATACCTCTTCAAGTGATAGCGCTGTGGTCTTACCACTTTTCAAATTATCTATTCTTTTATCTGCTACCATCTCATCTAATTTATCAAAATAGAGTTCTATAGATTTCTCTATAAGACTCGTACGTGACTTTTCAAGCTCTGTTGCATACCCATCTAATGTCTCCAACATCTCTTTTTCAAGTCTAATATTTATCGCTTGTTTCATAGATAGTTCCTTTCATCATTGTATACACAATTGTAGTGCATTTTTAGTTAGATGTCAAGAATATTCCATACTTACTTCCGATAAGCACCCTCACGAGACTTTACTGAAAGAACTAATATTACCAAGACGTCATTCTCTTTTTTATATATCACCCTATATCTTCGTAATTTCAATCTATAGAGTGTTTCCTCTTCACCTTGAAGTTTTTTTATTTTGCCTATTTTTAAAAGTTCTTGCTCATATGCACTATTGAAGGCCGATACAAACGTATAAAGTGATTCTTTAATAAATCCAATATCTGCTTTTGAGATATGTTTAAAATCTTTTTTAACACTAGATTTGAAAGATAGTGTATACAATCTTTACGCTCCTAGCTCTTTAAAGAACTCATCCGCAGGAATATTTTGCTCGTGAAGACGATTTTCTGCTTGTTTCAAATCATTCATATCCATATACATTTCTAGCGCCTCTGTGACAATAGCCGTCTTTTTTTTGCCTAACTCTTTTGCTAAACTATCTAACTCATCTAACAATGTCAAAGATAGTGTAAACGTTGTAGGTTTCACTGTTTTATACATTTAAAACTCCTTTTATATTGTTAATTATATTGTTAATTATATTTTTTGTCAAGACTAGCCATCTACTAACAATGCCAAAAACTCTTCCCCATACCTCTCAAACTTCACTTCTCCTATCCCATGCACATCTAGCATCTCCTGCTTGCTCTGTGGCAGTTTTACAGATAGATCTTTCAATGTTTTATCTGAAAACACAATATACGGAGGAATATTATTAGCAGTTGCTATCTGCGTTCTTAGATCACGAAGTTTATCAAACACTTCAGCATCATAATCATCAAAATAAGTTACTTTCTTTTTCTTTTCAGCTTTTTGTACAGTCAATCTCTCTTTTTTGAGTTCAATGGTATGAGC
>JAUXGC010000133.1 GCA_030622375.1 Sulfurovum sp. | reverse complement strand
GTTGGTATCTATCTTCATTTTCCTTTTTCCAGACATTAAAAGTTTTTTTACCATTTGAAACGGATATCAAATGATAGTTTGATAATCTCAAATGTTTGGGTAAAAGATACTCAATGTTTTTGTCTAATCTTGCATTGTGAATCAAGGTAGCCATACATGGAGCTTTCGCATCTTTCGTTCGTCTTTTTACACTTGCATACCTTGCCATATTTAATCCTTGTTTTAGTAACTACTGTAATATTTTTATTATAGATATTTTATTATATGTATAGTTTACCGTGGAGTGAGATATCTCACTCCACGGTAAATATTTGATTTTCTTGCTTGTACTATACCTAAAGAGTATAGTAGTTGTCAATACAGAAATAGTTTTATGACTTTGATTTAGTGGATTTGGCTATACAGGATAATTGTGTTTATAAGAAATTTTATGAATGATATTTATGTTAAAAATTAGTTTATATTTTATTTTTTTAGTGTTAGTTTCTTAATTGGTATACCAACACTCAAGCTCTCTCCATTCACTTTTTCAAACATGACTGGTATCTTAACAGTCTTATTAAACTTGTCCCATCTCCAACTTCAACAGATTTAACTGAGGAGTGATATGCAACAAACACTCTTCTATATTTTCATTACTTATACCAATCTCTTTTGCTCTAGTTTCTAAAGTATCAAGTACTGCTATTATCTCTTTTATAATTTTTATAGCTTTCTCTTTTTTAATCAAATTTTGTTTTGCTATATGAAAATAATGTTGCAGTTCAAAATCTTTTCCCTTCCCATTGAGTGTTGTTAAATGTTCTTTTACTGCTCCATAGGAGTAGGTTATGTCATATGCTGGAGTTAGATCCCAGTTACATTTTTTGTCCATCATGAAAGAGAAGTTTTTCGCATGATCATCAACATTGAAAGACAAGGTATTAAGGACTATTCTTCGAAATGGTTGCTCTATGCTTGATTGTTTTTCGCATATTTTATTTGTCAATGCAAAAAGCTCTTCATAAGACATAACCTTTCATTTTGGGTTAGTGCTTTCACTCTAGCCATGATCTCTTTATCTAAATCTTCTGATCCTAGATCATACTCTGCATCTTCTGTCACATCATAGGGTAAAGCACTTATACTTTCTGTAGCTACACTTACTACATGAAAAGCTGATGTGATGTTAAAGGTAAGCTATGATTGATAACTACTTATTCTTTTTCAACAATCTTAATATCTAGAACCAGACTAGTTGCAAATTCAAATAAGAATCTAGCATCATAACTAACCTGCCTTGCTTTTTAAAATATCGTCTATCATTTTAATGCTGCTTTTCCTAAGACCTATATTTTTAGCATAACCTTGAAAATTCATTATAACTTCTTCTATCTCATCTATAATCACTTGGGCATCTTTAATGTTGTGTTTTTGGGCGAGTTTCATCAGATGCTTTCTTGTTGGGTATCTACCCTCTCCCAGGTATGTTGTGCTGTGTTCTTCTCCTGGTCCATAGGAAAATGTTAGATCATAAGCAGGAGACAATTTCCATTGATAGTTTTCATCAAGAAGAAATGAAAAGTTTTTTGCGTGGTCGTCTCTATTGTGGCTAAAAAGATTAAAGGTTGCCAGTCTAAACATCTTTATCTGTTCATTGACATCTTTCGTAAGATGCAGAGTAAGTGTGAGCAAATCATCATAGTCAAGCACCGGTAGTCTAAAATCACTATGTGTCAATCCAGCCACAGAATGTATATGTACTCGCCTATCACCTACTCTGTCAAATCGTTGTGTTGCAAAGTATCTGCCCTTTTTACCTTCAATCAACCGTGTATCAGTCATCTCTATGTTTGCATCTTTCGCCATAAGACTATAGATGTATTCTATAGCACCTATATCTTTGCTATCATGTGATGATGCGAATTTAACAAGATAGTGTTTATATCCATCTCTCAATACCTGGGCTCCATGAATGATCTTTTGATTTTCTGTATCAAGCTGTATCACTGCCTTTGGTCTTGCCCCTGCGGAGCTACCCCCAAGAGTTAAAAGTGTCTCGATCATATCTTCTCGGCTTCCTTCCAATATCTCCAGAGAAGAGGTTGCAAGATCATCCAAAACTATTTTCTCATCTAAACTTCTTATCTCATCTACTATAGGTTCATAAGACAATGCTCCTATTCCATAGTTCCCGATATAGCCTAGTCTATCAAGCGGAGTAATCTCATCATAACGCTTACCATGCTTTAGAAAATGTCTATCAAGCAATAACCTACCCCATCCATCCGGTAAACTATCTGCAAAAAGACCATATAACCCTTCAAATAGCTTATCGTCACATACATGTACCCCTGTTTTTAGTGGAAGTTTATAGGGAGACAACTCTATACCACTTGTCAAGAAAGCAGCATCATACTCAAAATAGATAGTTCCATCAACATACGCTAATCTACCAACAGTAATTTTAGAAGAGTCCGTGCTTAAAAATACGTTTACTGTTTTTAGGCTCATTTGATTTTCCCACGTTTTTTTGTTTTTGGCATCGATGTTGTTTTGATAAGTTCATCAATAGAGTGAACTTGAATATCTCTCTTATCTGCTATAGCGCTAAAATCATCTAAACATTCCAACACAAGTGCCAGTTTCAAAAGTGATTCTAAAGATATCTGACCGCTGCCCTCAAACCTTTTTAGGCTACCAAGGCTAACACCACTTTTATTAGCCAGGCCTTCCTGAGTAAGATCCAGAGACAATCTTTTCTCTTTAAATTTATCTTTGAGTGTTTGTATCATTGATGATGGTGTAGATAGGTTTATATTTAACATATTAGCTCTTTAGTGTTTATTATAGTATTATAGCCAATATATTATCTAAATACAAATTAAAAGAGGAGCCATTTAAGTTAGTTTGGTAAGAGTATAAAAGGTAAAACTATTAAAAAAAGAGTCATATGAAAACTACACTTTTTAGTAAGAATCTACTCTATAAATGCTTCCCACTTTTCTTCTACAAACTCTTTTATCTCTTTTTCAAAGCGTTCATTTGAAAATTTTGATGCATGTTTAGATATAGTAGTATAGTCAAAAGTCATTGTCTCAAATTTATCAATAGCATCGTTAAGTGATTTACTGTTTTGCTCATGATATAAAAGACCAGTTAAATTATCTATGATGGTATTTTTTATTCCACCTTTTGCATAAGCAATAACTGGCGTGCCACACATCATAGCTTCTACAGGGATAATGCCAAAGTCCTCATAGGCAGCAAATACAAAAGCTTTCGCTTTTTCCATTAGTGCTACCATTTTTTCATCGCTGACATGACCAAGTATTGTAATATTGGGCGTAGCAATACGTGTGATTTCTTTCAACTCTGCACCACTTCCTGCAACGATTAAAGGTTTTCCATTCTCTACAAAAGTTTCCACAATCATTTTAATTTTCTTATAGGGAACCAAGCGAGAAGCAGTAAAATAGTAATCTTCTTTTTCTTTACATAAGCTATATCTATTTGTACTAACCGGAGGATAGATAATTTCAGCATCTCTTCTATAGTATTTTGAAATTCTTTGTTTAACAAAAGATGAGTTTGCAATAAAGTGGTCTACTCTATTTGAAGAGACAACATCCCATATCCTTATGTTATGAAGCACATAGGATAAAAGTTTCTCTTTTATCCCCTTGATTTGATGTTCTTCTTTATATGCAAAATACATATCCCATGCATATCGCATAGGTGTATGACAGTAACATATATGTAGTTGATTTGGTCCGGTCAATACTCCTTTGGCAACAGCATGAGATGATGAGATGACAAGGTCATACTGACGTAAGTCAAGTCTCTCTATGGCAAGGGGAAAAAGAAAAAGGTAGTGTTGAAAATATTTTTTTG
>JAUXGC010000116.1 GCA_030622375.1 Sulfurovum sp. | reverse complement strand
TTTTAATTGCCATTTTTGCCATATACTCTTTTTCTTCTTGTGTATATCTTTTTGCCATAATATTTTTCCTTCATATAACTATTTATTAACAGAACACTTTGTCCTGCTATTGCGATATTTTAGTATTAAGAGTATATCAAATATGTCTTTATGTCTATGAAAAGAGATTGAGTTTGTATATTTTTACAATATCTCATATTGGTATAATAATTTCTAATGTCCTTTTCGTCTGAAAATAGCCATTACATGGACAAAGTGTTCCGTTATTTGTGATTTTTGGCAATAACAGACAAAATGTCCTATTGAAAAACGGTCTATGACATGCTTATAGACAAAGTATCACCGACAGTTATTACACCGCTTTGAACGATAATAGCTCTATACCCACCAATATACTTCAGTCCTGTCATTATGTCTAACTCTAAAAGTCTGGAGAGATAACGGCAGGGAGGGCAGGTGCGTACAATTCGGAACTGTGCTGTACCAATGGTAAATACTTTATTTTTCAAAAGTGATACATCAAAATCTTTAATGATAAGATTTCTACGCAGGTCAAGAAAGTCCAAAGAAGAATTTAACCTGCTATTGCACTCTGCAAGTACGTTATAGGGGAGTATGCTTATCTCTCTTACATCTTGTGAGAGTTGGGGTTTGTTGAAAGTGCCTTCTTTATAGAAGTAACGGTCACCTTCCAAGCCTTTGCCTTGAACAGCACGGATAGTATCAGCATAATGCAAAGGCTCTTTGGCTTTTTCTCCGATGATAATGGCATGAAGTGTCATGGTGTAAGTATCTAAAGGTTACTTAACCACTAAAATAGGGAGCAAACCAAAGTAAGATAGAGTACCAAACGCTTGATCGATATTAATATCAGGCTTTATATCTAAAATCATTTTTCTAATACTCTCTTCATCTAAATCTCCTAAAAATTTACCTTCACCATGGTCTTCTCTGTAAAGTTTGACTAAAAGATGAGTCTCTTTTTCTTCTTTGTATTGCCATATTGTCATTCATTTTCCTCGTTATTGATTGATACGGATTTTATCAAAATTGACCTTGGTCAAAGTATAAATAGTTTTATACATGCATGATGTCAATCAAATTATATATATCTCACAAGGACCCAAACCTATATATAGTCCTTTTGTGCTAGGTATCTGCTTTATCCAGTTAAACAATGAGGATATTTTTAGTACAAATCTAATAAAATGCTTCAATAAGATATAATATCAAAAAAATATAGGAAATTAATTTTATGTCAACATATATATTTGGACATACCACACCAGACTCGGATTCGATTGTTGGTGCATTGTCACTATCATATCTTAAAAATCAACTAGGAGAAGATACTACTCCAACTAGACAAGGAGATATTACTCCAGAAACAGCGTTTATACTTGAAAGGTTTGGGTACAAAGCACCAGAGTTAAAAACTTCTTTTGCTGGCGAAGATGTATATTTGATAGACTTTTCAGATATTGCACAGAGCCCAAAAGATATAAAAGAAGCAAATATACTAGGTATTGTAGATCATCATAAGTTGGGTGACATTACGACTTCTTCTCCATTAGAGTGCTGGATTAGGCCAGTAGGGTGTTCAAATACTATTGTAAAGCAGATGTTTGATTATCATGGTATTGAAATTCCTAAAAACTTGGCAGGTATGATGATGTGTGCTATTTTAAGTGACACGGTACTTTTTAAATCACCTACATGCACAAAAGAAGATACAAAAGCGTGTAAAGAGTTGGCACAGATTGCACAAATAGAGGATTATCAAGCCTTAGGTATGGAAATGTTTATAGTGAAGTCTGATGTGCTTAGTTCATCACCTAGAGAGTTAATAACTAGAGATTTTAAAGACTTTATCATGGGTGGTAATACCATAGGAGTAGGGCAGTTAGAAGTTGTTGACCTCTCTGTATTTGATGATATGAAAGATGAGCTTATGAAAGATATGGCAAAATTTAAAGAAGAGGGTAGCAGACATACCATTTTACTTCTACTTACTGATATTATGAAAATAGGCTCACAATTGCTTGTTATTAGTGATGACAACAAAAAGATAGAAGATGCTCTTGGTGTAAGTCTTAAAGATGGCGAAGTATGGCTAGATGGTGTGATGAGTCGTAAAAAACAAATTATTCCTTTTTTAGAAAAAAGGTTTTTGTAATGTCATTTGAAAATTTAGGATTATCAAAACCTCTTTTAAGAGCCGTCAAAGAACAAGGATATAGTATTCCTACACCTATACAATTACAAGCTATTCCTATCATAATTGAGGGTAAAGATGTTTTAGCAGCAGCCCAAACAGGTACAGGGAAAACAGCAGGTTTTACACTTCCATTGCTTGAAAAACTCTCTCAAACAGAACCAAAGATGCAAAAAAAGCAGATACGTGTTTTAGTACTTACTCCAACACGTGAACTTGCAGCACAAGTTGCTCAAAGTATTAAAACATATGGTAAATATGTACCATATACTTCTACTGTTATTTTTGGTGGAGTAGGTATAAACCCTCAACTTGCTACTCTTCGTAAGGGAGTAGATATAGTTATCGCTACTCCAGGGAGACTTTTGGACATTGCAGGACAAAAAGGTATAGACTTTTCAGCTCTTGAGTGTTTGGTTTTAGATGAGGCTGACCGTATGCTCGATATGGGGTTTATACACGATATTAAGCGTCTTATGAAGCTTATGCCGCACCATAGACAAACACTTCTATTTTCAGCAACATTCTCACCAGAGATTAAGAAGCTTGCTTCTGGTTTACTGCACAGCCCAACACTAGTGGAAGTGGCACGCCAAAATAAGACTGCTGATCAAATATCTCAAGTGGTTCATTTTGTAGACAAGTCTAGAAAAAGAGAGTTACTCTCTCAACTGATTAAAACCAAAGATTGGAGACAAGTACTTGTTTTTACCCGTACTAAACATGGAGCCAATCGTTTAACCAAACAACTTGAAGAGGCAGGCATATCAGCCTCTGCTATACATGGAAATAAAAGCCAAGGAGCTAGAACCAAAGCATTGGCTTCTTTTAAAGCAAATGAAATTCGTGTACTTGTGGCTACAGACATTGCAGCAAGAGGAATAGACATCGATCAGCTTCCACATGTAGTGAACTATGAGCTTCCAAATGTACCAGAAGATTATGTGCACCGTATCGGTAGAACTGGGCGTGCAGGGCAGAGTGGTGAGGCAGTTTCTTTGGTCTGTATTGATGAGCATAAATTACTCTTTGACATAGAAAAATTTATCAAGTCGGATATCAAAAAAGTACATATTGAAGCATTCACCCCAGACCCTAATATTAAGGCAGAAGCTATCCAAAATGGTAGAGGTGGCGGTAAACGTCAAGGTGGAAATTCACGTAATAGTCCTCGTAGCAATAGTTCACACTCTAACAATGGCGGTGGTCGCGATGGTGCTAGAAGCAACAGCAGAAATCGTAACAGTAACAGAAACAGAAACAGATCAGAAGGATAATCAACATGAAAAAAATATTTAAACTCACAGATGAAAAAAAACATGAAGACCGCGTACTTGAAGCAGTAAAGAATGATATAAGAAAATATGTAAAACGTGAAAAGAAAAAGAAACTCCCCGATACAGCAACTATGTACTGGGACTTTGATTGTAAGATAGGTGCAACTTCAAATGATGCTAAAGTTGTAGAATACGAAGCACTTATTAAAGCACTTGATAAGGTAAAAACTGCCGGCGCTACAGAATGTTACGTTGAAATATTGGCAAAAGTAGTCACTAAGCCTGTAAATCCTGTAAAGCTTGAAGATGAAGAAAAATAGCTTAAAGTTTTATATAGTAAAAAATACTCCAAAGCATAAATCCCATATAGTGTCCCATCCAGAACCAATATCTGTCTGGCTCACTCTCACGATAGGCTCTTTGATATAGAAACCCTAAAGAAAAACCACTCTTTACACCAATGACCGTAAAATACAAACCAACAAAAAACATAATCATGAAGATATTGGTTTCGTTGCTTGAAACTAAATCTATTGCAATAACAAATGGATAAGAAAATATGATACCGGCGACATAAGGTATTATTAGTATTTTGTCAAACAAGTTTTTAATTCCTTTTATGTTAAACAGTATATCATATAATGGAGCGTATATTTAAAATAACTATACATTGGTTAACATAATATAAATTCTATTTAAAATATAGATTTCTATTCCCTCTTGTGGGGTTTGTTACTCTACTAATGTTTTATATAACATATTAATAAAATTTTTCCCTCTTTACGGGCGCTAAGTATTTTTCTATCAATCGTAAATTGCATTACACTAAATATGTTTATATTTTAATGTTTCATACAACATATAAATAAAAAACCTATTCTTCTTTGCAAGTTCTAAGTATTTTCCTCACAATCTCAAATCGCATTATATTAAATATGTTCACATATTTCAGAATATAAGTTAATATATTAATATTTACTAATATATAGACATATGCTTTGGTGACGAGATAACATACGTAACAACATAGATATTATTAGTCCTCTGAAGTGGTGCTGTAGTCGGCTATAATTGTTTATT
>JAUXGC010000026.1 GCA_030622375.1 Sulfurovum sp. | reverse complement strand
CTCATACTGCTCTCCAACCTTTTGAATATATGTTTGGTTGATAAGAGTGTTCAATGCACTTTGCACTTGCTTTTTCAAATCACTAATATCTATGTCAATGATTGTTCCTACAAGTAAAGTAGAGATATTATCTATGTTTGGTGTAAATTCCTTTACATACTTAATCATAAAGAGAGTTTTTAATACCTTAGCTTCAAATGGTTCAAGTATGTCTGTTGCTTTTTGTATTTGAGTTTGAACATCTCCACGGATAATTGAAGATAGACCATCAAAGAACATATCAAATGTAGCAATAGTTCCTATCGTTTGAGATGAAATTCTCTTAGCAATGTTTTGCACAACATCAAGCATACTTCTTTCCCCAGTTGATTGGTGTTTCCCTTGAAATACACTGTGAGCAGATAGCCCCGTGATACAAGATTGAAACAAGTCCATCTGATAAGGAACGAATGGATACACAAGAGTAAAGTGTTCTCCGTCTTTGTAGTTTTGATACTGTCTGCTTCTATCTGAGAAGTGAATGATTGAAGATAGAGAGTTTTTAACCTTAGTATGGATTACACCTAAGTCATTGTTACCATCTTCTGTTTTTTCTAATAATCTCTTTTGAATAACTTCATTTGCATTTTGGCTTGTAAGATTTAGTTTTATTTTGAAACGACCCATAATTTTAGAGAAGTCATTTTGCATTTGTGAGTTAGCATTTACAAGCATATCAACAGCAGATTGTGAAGTTACAATAACCCAAGCTTGACCACCACAAACAGTTGCTAATGTTTCTACAATAGTTTGAAGATTTAACATTAGTTTTGTGTTATCTCCAATGTATTGACCAACTTCATCTACAAAGAACACTAATCTAAATCCATCTTCTTTTGTGGCAATATAATCTTTTACATCGTTAGCAAACTCTTCAATGCTTAGTGAGTATTTGTCCTCATATCTATCTATTAAATCTTTTGCACTATCTTCTGAAATATCATCTACACTTGATAGAGCTTTTGCAAGGTTATCACTCTCTAAGAAGATAGTTTCTCTACCACTCTCCCAAGTCTCTCCACTAAACTCTTGAAACTTCTCTTTGAAGCTATCAAACTTACCTCGTTTATCAAGGTCACTCTCAAACTTAGCGATATAACCAAACTTAGGATAGTATCCTCTCATCTCGTTAAACACTTTCATAAACACACCAAGAATAGCATCATCTTGGTTCTTGCTTCCGATGTCTGATTTTTGGTCAATGTTAAATAGAATAGTTTCAGATGGTGTTGCTAATGCTTTTTCAATATTGCTTTTTAACTCAAAGTCATCAGCATCAATCTTTTCAAGAAACAGCTCTCCAATTAAATCTGAATGCTCTCGTTTGTTTGTAAGGATATAAGAAAGTATTTTTAATAAGTGAGACTTACCAGAACCAAAGTGTCCAGAAATCCATACACCAATGTTTTGAGTGTCTTTACCAATAGTTGTAGAGTATTCTCCAAAGAAATCATCTAACTTTTTGTTTAAGTCATTAGTGATAACATATTCTCCAACCTCTTGGAATACTGCATCATCAGTTAAGTTATCAGCCTTGATAACTCCCTCAATATTTCTGTGTATGTCTTTTTTGAATAGTTTTTCAATCACTGTGTTTCCTTACAAATTTAGTGTGTCAAGATTAAAAGCACGATAGTAGTTGTCATCTTTTAGTTTGCCAAATAGAGATAAATCAGCACCATAGCTTCCACCAAAGAACATAATCGTTGGTCTGTCCTTGATGTAGTTTTGAAGATTGTTTAGTATTGTGTGAGAACGGATAAATGGAAACACTTGTGTAATTCCCGTTAAAAATAACATTGAAGAGGGGTTCTCTTTTGTTAGCTCTGCAATACGAGGAATAAGTTTAGTTTCACTATCAAGAACACCTTGAAGTGTTTTGAATAGCTTAGGTTTAGATAGGCTTTTCTCTTTATCTATAATCTTATCAAGTATCCCTCTGTCTTCAAGCATACTAAGAGATAAATCAAACAAGTTAATCTCAAATACACTTATGCCATCAAGAGATAATCTTTGTTTTAGTTGTTTAGTTTTTTGGACTACATCGTTCTCTTGCTCTGGGTTATAAGGAACTATATAAAATGGTATCTCTCCACCTAATGCACTCATAGATAAGAAGCTCTTTTTTTTTAGATTGTTAAAGAGCTTATCGTATTTTAATTCTAATGATTCTAATTTCATTTGTATCTCTTTATGTGTTCATTTATCTCATTGTCACTGTATAAAAAGCTACTAAGATATTTTGGGTCATCTTGAACTATTAGTTTTATTAGCTCTTCACTAAGATATGGCTTTTGGATATTCTTATTTTTAACACTATCAATAAATCCAGACTGTTCAAACATCTTAAACATCACTTGTTTGAGTTTGTATTGTGTAGCTTCTGAAATAGTATTGAGGTTATCATATGCAACTCTCTTACTATCGTAAAATGCTTCATAGTCACTATTGATAAGTTGAAAGTCAAAAAGAAGTAGTTTGTTTCTCATAATCTCTGTTGCAAAATCAGATATGAAATTATAAAGCTTAAAACAACTTAGCATAGTAAGGTTCTTAACATCACTACTTGTTGCATCTTCATAATATGAAAGTTGTTCTGGTGTTAAAGCTTGAAGTCTTTTCTTGAACTCAATGAACTCTCTTTTTCTTGTAGCTATCGTTCCTTTTTGTAGGGCATCATCGTCTATAACACTCTTAGCAACACTATCCCAATCAAGAGTTTTTTTGTATAGATTAGCGATTATCTCAGTTTCATAAGCTTGTAAAGATACTGCTGTATATGATAAAAGATATTTTGAAGCCATGAAACCAAACCACCAATGATTGTAAGATTTTTATATGTCAATAATTTTATCTATTTTAGCATCAATTAAATATGTATGTTATTAAAGAGCAAAACCCAAACTTCAAAATAGAAAATCTATGTCATTTATCTTGTAATATCTCTTCTTTCCAAACAAACTGCTTCTATTTTTACAGAAGCGTCTTCTAAAGAAAATTTTTCATTTATCTGCAACATATCAAGATTTATAACTTTTGAATTGCGTGATATTTGAGCCCAACCTTTTTGATACTCTGTTTTAGGGTCACTCATTTTGATTTTTTTATCTACATACTCTAAGTATTGCTCTTTTTGTTGTAGTACAAAATGTATATTTTGAGTAAAACTTTTTTGTAGTTGGGGCAAATAAGAAGAGTAACGCTCTATTTTATGCTCCATAACTCTTCCAAACTCCTCTTCAAGACGCTTAAATTCTACTTGTGAATCTCTAAGTTGCCGCAAAGGAGAAGACCTTAAAAGCATCTCTTCTGTATGTTTTAGCTCTTGCAGAGTTTGATATAGCTTTTGCTGTATGGTATGCTTAAGACGCTCCATATACTCTCCTAGAGTATAGAGTATCTCTTGACTATCTGGGAGTATCATTTCTATGGCAGCACTAGGTGTTGGTGCGCGCAAGTCTGCTACGAAGTCACTTATCACAACATCTACTTCATGCCCTACTGCACTTACCACGGGTGTATTTAGTGCAAAGAGTGCATCTGCTACCTCTTCTTCATTAAAACACCAGAGGTCTTCTGCTGAACCTCCACCACGACCTACCACAATGACATCTACCCCTAAACTATCGGCATACTGCAATCCTCGTACTATCTGAGAAGATGCCTGTTCACCTTGCACTAAAGTATCGACAATAGTTACTTCAAGCAATGCCCAACGCTTCTCTATGATTTTAAGCATATCATGAAGGGCGGCACTATCTTTGGCCGTTACCAATGCTATTTTATTTATATATTTTGGAATAGCTTTTTTGCGATGTGCATCAAAATAACCTTTGGCTTTGAGCTTCTCTTTGAGTTGCTCATAGGCTAAAGCCAAAGCACCTTTGCCATAAGGTTCTATGCGTACAGTCTGAAACTGATACTCTCCTCTAGGCGTATAGACAGATACCGAGCCTTCCACTACGATGTGCATACCTTTCTCAATGCGAAACTTCATCCGAGATACAGCAGAACGCCACATCACGCACTTGACAGAACTCTCTTTGTCTTTGATGGAAAAATAGAGATGTCCTGAAGTATGATAGGTAGCAGATGCCACTTCTCCCTCTACAAGGATATGCATAAATGTAGCTTCTAAGAGTGATTTTATTTTGGTATTAAGTGAGGAGACTGACATCATATTTTGAGACATTTTACAACCTGTAGGGTGGGCATTCTTGCCCACCATATTAATAAAGGTGGGCAAGAATGCCCACCCTACATTATCTTTTCTGAGCGACTAAAAGCGTTGAGATTCCCATAGAGAAAGACTTAGTATATTTCATCTCAAACCCTGCTTCTTCTAACTCTTTTGCTAACATTTCAGTTGTTAAAAAATCTTCTATGGACTCTGGTAAATACTGATATGCTTCATAATTTTTAGAGATGAAGCCACCTATTTTAGGTAAAACTTTTTTCATACCAAAATCTACTATTTTATCTACTATTCCAGATCTCTCTTGTTTTGTAAACTCTAAAATGACCACAAGACCATCAGGCTTTAACGCTCTATAAAACTCTTGTAATGCTTCAACTCTATCTACAACATTTCTAATACCATAAGAGATAGAGATAACATCAGAACTCTCATTTTCTATAGGCAATTTTTGGGCTTTACCTTCTATAAATTGGGCAAAATCTACTTTCTCTTTGGCAACCTCAAGCATACCTACCGATGGGTCTATGCCTACATACTTATTTATGCTTACACCATTTTTTTGGGATTGTTCCCTCCAGTATATAAGTAAATCCCCTGTACCTGTGGCGACATCGGTTACTTGACCTAGCTCTTTTTTTCCTAATATTTCAAAAGCTTTATCACAACCCTTTTTACGCCACTGTATATCGATGCCCATGCTTAATACTCTATTGGCTTTATCATATGTTGATGCTATATCATCATACATAGTTACTATTTTGTCTTGTTTTTCTTGCTTGTCTGTCAGTTTTTCAATTCCCAATTTGTCTACTCCATATCATCAAATCTACATCTTTTTTAGCTTGATGTAAAAACTCTAAATTCATTGTTGTATTATAGATTAAATTATTGGTAGAGAGCTTAGGTGTTTGGTAAATAAGTAGCCAATCTATTTTCTCTTTTAATGCATTTAACATTCCCTCTCCACCCTCTACCAATATAAAAGAGGGTTCATCTAAGAAGTCTAAAGTATTTACACTTTCAACTCTCCTATCTTCTATAGAAAAGAGTGGTATCTCTCTATCAAAATCATCCTTTTGAGTATAAATTTTAATATCAGGTGCCTTGCCTTGTATAAATCTACAATCTAATGTAGGTCTATCAACTCTCACCGTATTTCCACCTATAAGCAGAATATCACACACTTCTCTTAACTGATGGACATGTTTTAAAGAGCTTTGAGAACTTAAATAACCATTATTATCATCTGCTCCTATACGACCATTAGAAGTTTGAGCCAGTTTAAAAAGTACAAAAGCTCTCTTTTGCCATACTATAAAAGGCTCAATGAGTGCTTGACACTCTTCTTCCAATATCCCTACACTTGCATTGTCCAGCTTCTGTATTCCACCGTTATGCCCCTCTACAGGGTCTTTAACGCCTATTACTACTCTATCTAATGCCAATGCGTGTATCAAAGAAGCACAAGAGGGTGTTTTGCCTTGATGTGCGCAAGGTTCCAGTGTCACATAAATTGTACATTGGCTAAAAAATTTAGGGGGGAGACTTAAAAGAAAAGTATGTGCTTTATCTGCATCTAAAACATCAAATTCAACACTCTTTTTAGAGAGTGTTTCATACGCTCTAAGAAGTGCCAATACTTCCGCATGAGAAGTGCCTGATCTCTGATGCGCTTCTATAGAAAGAATTTTACCATTGAAGGTTACAACTGCACCCACAGCAGGGTTGGGATAGGTTAACCCTTGATATTGCCAAGCTTTATCTAGGGCGAGTTGCATGTAAAATTCGTCTGTCACTTGCAACTCCTTTGAAAATTTTATCTAATTCCAGTCGTAGTATGTTTTTGCAGTACCTAATTGAGCATAAGTAAATGACTCTTCGCCTTGTTTGGTTTCAACAACGATACCATCATTGTCTGCACTTTTAAGTACACCTTTTAGCTTATCTTCACCCATTATTTTAAGTTTCACTTTTTCACCAATAGCATTTTTAAAGTGTACAGGTTTAGTAAGTTTTCTCTCTATGCCGGGGGAAGATATCTCTAAACGATATCTTTCGCTCATAGGGGGATGAACATCTAAAAAAGGTGAAAGTTCATGTGAAATCGTTGCGCACAAGTCAAGACTCACACCACCTACCTTAGTCACCAACACACGAAAAATCGTTTCATCAAACTCTGTGACTACTTCTGTATCATACAGGGCCGCACCGTTGGCTTCAATAATCTTAGATATTTGTGTTTCAAGATTCATTTTGATCATCCTCTTTTTTACTCTTGCGACCTTCGATTTGCTTAAACAAGTCTTCTATGCGACTTACTTTTTCCAGCTGATGGTCAAACTCAAACTTAAAACACGGTGCTTTAAACCAACCTTCGGCTTGCTTGCAGTGATTTTGTATATACCCAGCAACCGTTCGTAATTGTTTCAGAGCTTCACCTTGTTCTTTTTCAGTAAGGAAGGAGGTATCAAGATATACTTTAGCATCATATCTACCCTTTGAGCAAACAACATCTGTTACAGTAAGACCATTAATACGCTCATCATCCAAAGTACCAAATGCTTCAGGAATAATTTCTCTGAGTATAGACTCTACACGATGTCTTTTGATCTCTTCATGTGTCATATTAGAACCTTTCCTAAAATGTGACTAAGTCACAAAGAGGACTCAGTGTCAATGTAGCAATTTGGGCTTTGCTCAAATTACGTCCTAATCAATAGTAACTTGTTCTTCAACATCTTTAAAGGTCTCTATTACATCACCCTCTTTAATGTCATTAAAGTTTTCAAGCATAATACCACACTCATATCCATTTTTAACCTCTTTAGCATCTTCGTTGAAACGTTTGAGTGATGAAATAGTACTTTCATAAACCACAATACCATCACGGATAAGTCTAGCTTTAGAGTTTCTTGTGATAGAGCCATCAGAAACTTTACAACCTGCAATCGTTCCAACTTTTCCAACTATAAATGTCTCACGCACATCTGCTTGCCCTGTAACCTCTTCAGAGATAACTGGACTCATCATGCCACCAAGTAATGTTTTCACGTCATCAAGAAGGTCATAAATGATAGAGTACGAACGTATCTCAATGCCCAATTCTTTAGATTTCTTCTTTACTGCACCTGTAGGGCGCACATTAAATCCAAGCACTATTGCATGCTCAGATGCATCTGCAAGGGTCAAGTCACTCTCAGTCACTCCACCTACACCTTCATGAATAATATCTACTTTTACTTCTTCGTTTCTAAGTTTCTCTAAACTACCCTTAATGGCTTCTAGAGAACCTTGAACATCTGCTTTTATGATAATAGGAAGTGATTTTAGTTGTCCCTCTGCAATAAGTGCAGATAAATCATCAAGAGAAGCTTTTGTACTACGAGATAATTGTTTAGATCTATCATATTCAGCTCTTTTTGTAGCAAGTTCGCGCACCTCTCTGTCCGTTGGCATAACCACAAGAGCATCCCCAGCTCCTGGTACTTCATTGAGCCCTACAATAGCTGCTGGAGTACTTGGTCCTATCTCTTTTACTGAAGTTCCATTGTCAAGCCTAATAGCTTTAATGCGACCGTATGTTTTACCTACAATCACATTATCGCCTACTCTTAGTGTACCATTTTGGATAATTACATTAGCTACAGGTCCAAACCCTTTTTCAATAGAACTTTCAACTACAACCGCTTTTGCTTCTCTACTTGCATCTGCTTTAAGTTCCATCAACTCTGCTTGAAGAAGAATGGTTTCAAGCAAATCATCTATACCTAGCCCAGTGTGTGCAGATACAGGAATAAACTCATACTCTCCACCCCAATCTGTTGCCATAACATCTATCTCTGCTAACTGAGACTTTATATTGTCTGGATTTGCAGACTCTTTATCCATTTTATTTACAGCAATAATCATAGGAACGCCTGCTGCTTTTGTGTGTGCAATAGCCTCTTTTGTTTGAGGCATTACACCATCATCAGCAGCTACAACAATAATAACAATATCGGTAGCTTGTGCACCACGAGCACGCATTGCGGTAAATGCCTCATGTCCTGGAGTATCTACAAATGTAATCTTCTTACCATTTTTCTCTACCTGATATGCACCCACATGCTGGGTAATCCCCCCTGCTTCTTTATCTGCTACTTTTGAGCTACGAATTCTATCAAGGAGTGATGTTTTACCGTGGTCAACATGACCCATGATGGTAATAACAGGTGGTCTCTCTTCAAGGTTTTTATCTTCTATTACATCATATGCATCTGCATAATCAAGTTCATCAAGCGGATTGACTGTGGTTACTTCAACTTCAAACTCTTCAGCTAAAATTTCAATTTCATCTTTATTAAGGAAGTCATTTTTAGTTACCATCATGCCAAGTGCAAATAGACAACCAACAACTTCACCCACAGAACGGTTCACTTTTTCAGCAAACTCATACACCCTTACATTTTCAGGAATTTCTATAGAGGTAACAATTTCCATATTTTCCTCTTTTAAGTATTTTTTACGTTTACCTCCACGCTTAAGTGAGCGTCTATGCTGAGGACGGAATGGTTGTCTACCCTTTGTAGGTCCACCATTTGCCGCTTCTCTTTTTTTCATCTCTTCTTTGCGTTTTTGCTCTTGCCTCATCATTTCTTCATAAATATTTTTATCTGAAAAGTCTAAAAGCACTACCTCTTCTTCTCCAAACCCAGAACTAATTTCACCACCCATACTGCTATGATTTAAAATATCAAGCTTCTCTCCGCTCTCTCTAGCTTCTGCTATTTTCTTTGGCTTCTTTTTAGATACATATGGTTCATAATTTTTATTGCCTAAAGAAATCTGGGTACCTGCTCTGACTGGAGCTGGTTTTGCTTTTCTGACAATCTTGATGCCACCACGAGATAACATTTTTCTCTTTGGTCTGGCTTCACCGTTATCTTTTGCAATCAATACCCCTGAAGACTCTACTTTTTTGCTTACAATAGAGATACCCTTGCGCTTTTTTACCTCTTTTATTATAGTTTTTTCTACAACAACAGGATCTTCTGTAGGTTTTTTGGCAACAGTTTCATCTACTTTATCTTCAACTGGTACTACTTTTGGTTCTACTTCTGGTGCTACTTCTGATTTTGAAACCAAAACTTCTTGAGAAGGTACAGACTCAACAACCTCTTCAGTAGCCTCTTCAATAACCTTTTCAGCAACCTTTTCAGCAACCTTTTCAGCAACCTTTTCAACTACTTTTACTTGTTTATTCACTACAGTAATTTTAGGCTTATCGCCTATCTTAGTAAAGTCTTTTGGCAATGTTCCACTAATTGCATAATCTACAAGAATGCCGGCATGCTCCATACTGATAGTACTGCTGGCTACTTTTACATTAAAACCTAACTCTTTGGCTTTATCTAATAAATCACTGTTTGACAATCCTGCTTCATCTGCTATCTCTTGGATTTTAACTTTATCCATTCTTCACTAACTCCTTTAAAAGCTTAATAAATCGTTCTTCATTTTGTTTAAAACGTTTCGTTAAACCTTTTATTTTTTTTTCATTTTTACTACAAGTATCGCAAAGATAAAAACTTCTTCCTTTGCCATCAAACTCTATCACATATCCACTATCTTGCTTTAGTCGTATTAAACTGTTTTGAGGATATCTACCACGGCAGGATATGCACATTCGTGTAGGTTGTATTTTTTTCATTTGTATTATACCTAAAAGAGTTTAAGCGTATGGCTTAATTTTGAATGGTAACGCCATTATTGTCCAAAGAGAGTGTAAAAACTCTAAACTGCGGGAAATGATCTTGTAAAGCTTGTGCTATTTTATCGGCATCTTTATCATATGTAAGATTAAAAAAAGTAGAGCCTGAACCTGATAGTGTACTCATTAAAGCACCATGTTTTAGTGCAAGTTTTTGTACTTCAAAAAGCTCTGGTATCATTTTCATACGTCTAGTTTGATGCAATTTATCTTTAGAAGCAATACGCAACAAATCCCAAGATTCACTCATAAAAAGTGCCGTCATATACGCTGCCCTAGAGAGAGAATATACTGTCTCCTCTTTTTTGTACATCTTAGGTAGAACCGTACGAGACCTAAATGTAGAAATAGTACGATTAGGTACTACTACCACTGCCCTTAGATAGTCTGGCATACGTCTTTTTTTACTATAGACGCGATTGCCTTCAACACATGCTACATTAAACCCACCCATGACTGCTGGAGTAATATTATCTGGATGGTGTTCATATTTAAGTGCCAAATTAAGAATCTCTCTTTTATTATATTTTATATTTGCCATAGCGTATGCTCCACTTAACGCTGCCACAATAACGGCCGAAGAGCTTCCAAGCCCTCTAGATATAGGGATACGATTATGAAATTCAAATCTAAAATTATCTTCTCTACCTGTAAGTCGTTTGTAGTTTTCATTAAAAATACTTAAAAATAGAGAATTTTTTTTAATTTTAGGAATATTTGCACCCTCTCCATGCGTAGAGATGCTTAAAAAACTTGAGGGCTTAATATGAATCTCATTTCTTAAATCTACTGCAAGACCCAAAGTATCGAAGCCTGGACCTAAGTTAGCTGAAGTAGCAGGTACACTAACAAACATTCTTTCTCTTCTCTTTCAAACAGCTGGAAGCACATACTCTGGTATAGACTCTTTATCTAATTTTAGATTATGAATACTTTGAGGTAGCGCAAACTTTACATTGACTGGCTGTTCATATTTTTTTGTAATTATAGTATCTTTTTCCTTGATAAAATAGAGATTTCCCACTGCCTTAATAGGTTTTTCTCCATTTAACGCAAAACCGCTACAACCAAAACAAGGTATTCCTCGTACAATCTCTATAGTTTTTAACATAATATAGGTAAGTTTTATAGACATATAGGAGCCAGGACCACGTGTATAGATAATATTTGCAATATCGTATTTACCCATGCATTTATTCAGAAGTGGCAAAAGAGTTTCAGAAGTTTTTTTCTCACTACTCATTGTTTCAATAAGCATACTATTTTCATAAACCCCCAAGAGAAGAGGGGAAGAGATAGAGACAACTAGGAGTTCATATTTATGCGAAAGATTTTGCAAACTCTCTACTTTGCAGCTCTTTTACGGCCACGAATTCATAATTTTTACTATCAGACAAAAGCTTTGAAGTAAGTTCAAAATTGAGCTTATGACTTCCTGCAAATGATTCATATTTCGCCAACATATTGTATCCTGAAACCATCATATCACCCATAGCATCTAAAACTTTATGTTTTGCAAATTCATTATCAAAACGCAAGCCCTCAGGGTTAAGAACTTTATGGTCATCTAATCCTATGGCATTTTGGAGTGTTGCGCCGAGTGCAAGATTTTGACTTTGTAAATACTGAATATCTTTAGCAAAACCAAAAGTTCTTGCTCTTGCTATCTCCTCTATAAAATTATGCGTACTAAATTCAAAACTTTCACTCTGCTCACCTATTACTGG
>JAUXGC010000058.1 GCA_030622375.1 Sulfurovum sp. | reverse complement strand
ATTTACATGGGTGAAGTTGATATGGTGAAAGAGCATCCTAATGTAGTGCGTATGCATATACTAGGTGCAAATGTCATCCCTGTAACGCATGGTCGTCGCACACTTAAAGAGGCTGTTGACAGCGCATTTCAAGCCTATTTGGGTGACCCCATTACCCAGTTTTATGCCATCGGCTCCGTGGTAGGACCCCACCCTTTTCCTAAAATGGTCAGAGACTTTCAAACTATTGTAGGAGTAGAAGCTAAAGAACAATTTATGCAAATGACAGGGAAATTGCCAGACAATCTTATTGCTTGTGTAGGTGGTGGTTCAAATGCCTTGGGACTATTCACAGCATTTATGGATGATAAAAGTGTAGCCATGCACGGTGTAGAACCAGCAGGAAGAGACCTCGAAACACCGGGAGAACATGCTGCAACTATGGCCAAAGGAAAACCAGGAGTTATGCATGGCTTTAAATCATATATGCTCCAAAATGAGAAAGGTGAACCTGAGGAAGTTTATTCTGTTGCGAGTGGTCTTGACTATCCGTCTGTCGGACCACAGCACGCCTACCTTAAGGACCTTGGACGCGTAAATTATACTACTATCAATGATAAAGAGGCTATAGATGCATTTTTTGAACTCTCTAGAGAAGAAGGTATCATCCCTGCTATTGAGTCAGCACATGCTATAGCATATGCCACAAAACTAGCCAAAGAGCCAAACATTGGTACGATTTTAGTTAACCTCTCTGGCAGAGGAGACAAAGATATAGATTTTGTTGTTGAGAATTATGGAAAAGAGTACGGTATATCTGACAGTTAATTTTTTTACAAAGGTGAAATATTTTCTATTTTACCTTTAATTTTAAGCCATTTTGTTATACTTCCACCAATATTTTAAAATGGACATCAGATGATACAACTCACAAACATCACTAAAAGCTTCGGCGGACAAACACTCTTTAGAAATCTCAATCTAAAACTCTCTAGTAACCAAAAAATAGGACTTATCGGGCGTAATGGTACAGGAAAATCTACCCTTTTTAAAATTATTTTAAATGAAGAAGATTATGATGATGGAGGTGTAAGCATCCCTAAAAACTACCGTATAGGTACACTTCGTCAGCATCTTGAGTTTTCCAAACCAACAGTACATGAAGAGTGTGCTCAAATACTCCCTGAAGATGAACAGTATAATTTCTATAAGATAGAGAAAATTCTCTTTGGACTTGGATTTACATCTGAAGATTTAGAAAAAGACCCTCTTAGTTTTTCAGGAGGGTACCAGATACGCATCAACTTAGCTAAACTTCTTGCAACTGAACCAAATATGCTACTGCTTGATGAACCTACCAACTACCTAGATATACTCTCTCTTCGTTGGCTTAAGCAGTTCATTCGTGAGTTTGATGGTGAAGTGATACTCGTCACCCACGATAGAGAATTTATGGATGCTGTGACTACACATACCATGGGCATACAACGTAAAAGCATCCACATAGTAGAGGGAAATACTGTCAAATACTATGACACTTTAGCTTTACAGGATGAAACTTATGAAAAAACCAAACTTAACCAAGACAAAAAAAGAAAAGAGCTTGAAGAGTTCATCGCACGTAACAAAGCCAGAGCTTCTACTGCCGCACTTGCACAATCTAAAGTCAAAATACTAGAGAAGATGGATGAGATGGAGAGCCTAGAGAGCGAATCATCTCTTAACTTTAAATTTAACTACAAAGATACACCTGCCAAAGTACTATTCCGAGCTGAGAATCTTGGATTTGGTTATGACGAGAATAACCTACTTTTCCAGAACCTTACCTTTGCACTTGAAAATGGGAAATGTCTAGCTATCATAGGAAAGAACGGTAAAGGTAAATCTACCTTACTTAACTACATTGCAGGAGAGTTAGCACAGCAACAAGGAGAACTATCTTTTCATCCCTCTACTAGCATGGCACACTTCGGGCAAACCAACATTGAAAGACTGAATACCAAACATACCATTATAGATGAAATCTCTTCAGTCGATAAAAAGATAGGTTTTGCAGAAGTACGAAGTATTTGTGGAACAATGATGTTTTCAGGTGAATCAGCAGAAAAGAAAGTAGAGGTGCTTTCAGGAGGGGAGAGAAGCCGTGTTATGTTAGGGAAAATCATTGGAACGCCTGCAAACGTACTACTACTAGATGAGCCTACCAACCACTTGGATATGCAGTCCATAGATTCTCTCTGTAATGCTATAGAATCTTTTCAAGGTTCAACGATTATGGTTACTCACTCCGAAATGCTACTACGTAAACTTGCAACTGCACTTATTATCTTCCATAAAGGTACTGCTGAGTATTTTGATGGTTCTTACGATGATTTTTTAGAGAAGATAGGTTGGGAAGAGGAAGAAGGTACAGTCAAACCTAAAAAATCTAAACCAAAACTGGACAAAAAAGAGCGTAAAAAACTCCGAACTGCCATCATCCAAGATAAAGCCAAAGAGGCAGGGCCATACAGAAAAGAGTTAACCTTTTTTGAAAATAAGATAGAAGAGCTTGAAGCACTGGAAGCAACACTTAACACTGCACTTACTCAGGCATCTAGCAGTGGTGACAACTCTGCTATAATGGAGCACTCAAAAACCCTTGGAGAGACACAAAAAGAGATAGAAGTTCTGTTTGAAAGACTTGAAGTGGCAAGTGAAATTATGGATAAGATAAATAGTAAGTATGATATAAAATTAGCAGAGTTGGATTAGAATAAATAACAGAGGTACCATATGACAACACTAGAAAAAATAGAAACAAAACATAATTACACCTTCCCAACACTTTATAAAAAGCTATGGGAAGACGATATGCTCAACTGGATGAGGGGCTTTGAACTTCCACTTGATGAGAGTAAAACATGGGCAGACGATGTGTATCCTACACTTAAAGAAAATCCACCTCTCTTACTACATTCAGGTGGCTCAGACTTTGAACTGCTTACGCCGAATAAAGTACTCAATTTTGAGTTTCCAGAAGCATGGGACACAGAAAAGCATCACTTCATACCTTTTGCCAAAACAGCAGAGGGAAATACTTATGCTTTTTACAAAAATAAAGAGATAGATAGAGAAAATCCTATAGTCCTCATTTGGGAAGATGATGAAACAGAATATATAGCCAAAAATTTTGAAGACTTTATTTTCAGAAAGATGCTTGAATCTGCAGACGACATAGACAAAGATGACCTCCACGCAGACTACGGAAAAGAAAACCCTATGGAACTTTACAGAACAGACCTCAAAGCAGACTTAGAAAGCATACGCCCTTACTTAAAAGATGAATATATCTCTATCCTGAAAGAAGCATACAATGGCGAGGTGCTTGAAACACTCATAGCTTATGGCTTTATGGGTACCAAACCTGTGAAAGATGTGATTAAAACACTCTTAAATTTTAAACTCATGAGTGAAGTGTTTGAACACGAAGTACAATAAGACTGCACAGTAAAAAATCTCAAGTTTGCTATACTATAAATAAGACCCATAGTAAAAGGAGCCAACTTGAAACTATTACCCCTATTATTTATCCTTTTTTATACCTCTGCTTGTACTACAGAAATAAAAGGTAATCAAGCTACCTTAGTTCAAAATAATAAAACAACTCCTATTAGTAAATCAACCCAAAACAGTTTTCAGGATGTTTGGACTCAAATATCTTCAACCCCTCTAACTACCTTACCACAAGATAAAGTCTCATGGAGAAAGTTAGTTTCATGGGGGAAGAATATCATACTAAAAGATGCGGAACGTACACTAGAAGAACATGCAGATATCTTAAAGCCATTTGATAAGTTGGCTCATCCAAATGGTATTTGTCTTAAAGGTATTTGGGAGATACATGAAGAAAATAGATACAGTGGCTATTTCAAAAACAACAGCAGAGCTTTGATTATCGTACGGGCATCATCGGCTCTATCCAATACACATCGTGGTGAAATACGATCATTTGGTTTTGCCGGTAAGATATTCCCCTCTTTAAGTCCTCATCAAGTCAATCAGGAAAATACTGCAAATTTCTTTCTGATAGATGATTTGGGAGGAACTGACGCAGCACATTACACTGATGTAGTTTTAACCAATGAACCCGCTATTGGTGTAAACAGTGAAGTGCTAAAAAATGCATTATACGCATTAAAATTAGCTTCTGCTTTTGCCAAAGCAGATAAAAACCCTGGAATCAGACAACTTTATGAGATTTCAGAGTTAGGAGAAAAAAACCATGCTAACATCATCACCCCTAAGTGGATGAAAGTTGAAGCTAAAAGTGGACAAACAGTTAATGCCGAAGATTTCCGAGATGAGCTAGACATTAGACCTACGAAGAAATTAGTTTTCATTATCTCTGTAGCAAATAAAGAAGATAAACAAGGGGAGAAAGAGTGGAAAACCATAGGCAGCATTACATTTGATACTTCTGTTGTCTCAGTTTCTTGTGACCATAGGTTACATTTTCATCATCCAAAATGGAGAGATGATTTGAATTATGGGAATCTGTAAAGAAAGTATGTCCATTTGTCATAATATTTTATTTTTGTAAACCAATTTTTTTAGAGAATCTGCTAACAATAAATTTAGATTTATTTGTGAAATACAGTTGGAGTATACGTCACCATCTAGAACGATGGTAACTCATTAAAAAACCTTAAACTGCATAATAAGTAGCACTCTTATGATGCACCACAAGTGCCGTAGTGCTCTGCTCTGGATGTATTTGAAAAGTCTCAGACAATTCTATACCAAATTCTTCTGGCTTCAACAAATCAAAAATAATTTGGCTTTGCTCTAAGTCTGGACAAGCGGCGTAACCAAATGAGTATCTAGAACCTTGATAACGGTTCATGCGCACATCACGCAGTGTATGCCCCTCATCTTCAGAGGCTATATTTAAATCCAGTCTTATTTGCTTGTGGGCAACTTCAGCCAAAGCTTCTGCTAACTCTACTGAAAAACCATGAACCATATTGTATTCCAAATATCTACCAGCATCATAAAGCTCTTTTTCATAAATGGAAAACTTTGACCCAGCAGATACACAAGTAATAGCTATAACATCATGTCTATCATTTCGAAAAAAATCACTTAAGGCACGGTATGGCTTTCGCCCTTGTCTTGGGAAAGAGAACTCTTTTTCTACTCTTCCTATGATATTTTCTAGAGGTTCACGGTTGGCATTTGCATCTACATTCCACCCTTCACTTTCATTAAAAAGTAACAACTTTTGATCGCTACTTCTGAATGGATAGTATCCATAAAGTATAGTCGGCTCAAACATATTCTTGTCTATAAACTCCTGCTTTAGCCGCACATACGCGGGGTGAACAGTATCATCTAGTAGTTTTTGATACTCCTCTTTTTTCATACCTTTGCTTTTGTAGCCCCAATGCATCTTTATAACTGATCTTTTATTAACCCAGTCAAATACCATATTTAAGTCTAAATCCTTTTTTTGAAGTACTCTTCGTCCCCAAAATGGTGGTGTCGGTATCTCCACAGAACGGTCTGGCATTTTAATTTCAGCAAATGGAGGGATAATCACCTCTTTTTTAACCTTTTTCTCACGCTCTACCATGTCACCTGCCAAGCGAGTATCAAGTCCTACAGAGTTGTCTTCATTAAACTTCTCTATGCGACCCATGGAAATAACCCCATCAAAAGCATCCCTACAGTAAAAAATAGGACCTTTGTATATAGGACGGCAGAAATCATCTACAAAACTTCGAGTGAGTGCCGCACCACCAAGTAACACAGGTATCTCCATGCCCATTTCAGCCATAGCTTCAAGATTGTCTTTCATGACAGCTGTTGACTTTACAAGTAACCCACTCATACCTATGGCTTGTACATTATGCTCTTTATGCGCTGCAAGATAGGTTTCAAGGTGTGTTTTTATGCCTACATTGATGACTTTAAAACCATTATTTGAAAGTATAATATCTACAAGATTTTTACCCACATCATGCACATCACCTTTAACTGTACCTATGACAAGTGTTGTCTCTGTCTCTTTTTTTTGTTTAGTCAAATATGGATTCAAATAATCTACTGTCGTCTTCATGGTCTCTGCAGACTGTAGCACAAACGGTAATTGCATTTGCCCAGAACCAAAAAGTTCTCCGACTACTTTCATAGCATTTATAAGTATCTCATTTACGATGCGGTCAGGTTCTATCTCTTTTCGTGCTTCTTCCACAAGAGGAATCATACGCTCTTTATCACCATCAAGTAAAAGTTTTGCTATCTTCTCTTCAGAATTCATAGCTTCATACTCTTCATCCTTGCTGTCATCATCTATCACAGTATCAGAGAAGTATTCTATAAATTTGAAAAGTGACTGATCATCAGGTGCAAAAAGGAGTTCTTCACAGATAGCCTTCTCTTCTTCATTCATCTTAGCAAGTGGAACAATGTGCTTTACATTGATAATCACAGATGTTAAACCAGCTTGTAAACAATGATGTAAGAAAATTGAATTTAAATAGCGTCGTGCATTGATAGCAAGTCCAAAAGAGATATTTGAAAGTCCAAGTGTTGAACCTACTTCGGGGTGTCTGATATGTAGTTCACGTATGGCATCAAGTGTTTGAATGGCTGCATCGCGGTACTCTAAATCTCCCGAACCTACCGTAAAAGTAAGCATATCGAAAATGAGATTTCTAGGGTCTATGCCATGACCATTGACAGCCATATCATACATACGCTCTGCTTGAGCTACCTTATCCTCTTTAGTCTTTGCCATTCCAATTTCATCGATGGTCAAACAGACAAGTGCTGTACCATACTTCTTTGCCAACTTACAAATGGCATGAAACTTCTCTTCCCCATCTTCAAGGTTCACCGAGTTGATGATGGGCTTTCCACCAATGCACTTTAAACCCTCTTCCATAGTGTGAACACGCGTAGCATCAGGCATTAAAGGCAGAGGAATTTTTTGGTTATAAAGCTCCATAATCGCTCTCATATCTTTTGCACCATCACGCCCTGCAAACTCTACATTGACATCGAGACAATGTGCACCATCTCTTACTTGTGCTTGTCCTACTGTCAGTGTACCTTCATAGTCACTAGCGATGATAAGTTCTCTAAACGCTTTAGAACCTGTAGAGTTAGAACGCTCCCCTATAAGTAGTGGAGCAGGTTCTTGGAAAAGTCCTGTTGTATTAAAAAGTGAAGCGATACTTGGTTCTATGTTACCACTTGGTTTTTTAGGTTTTAAAACTTTTAAGGCTTTTTTAAGTGCCTGAATATGCTGAGGTGTAGTACCACAACATCCCCCCAAAAAGCTCACTCCATCAAAAGATGCAAACTCAAGTTGTTTTTCTGTAAATTCATCTGGTCCCATTGGGTAATAGGTATGCCCTCCTCTATTTTGAGGAAGTCCAGCATTTGCATGTACTGAAATAGGTATAGCACATAACTCTGAAAGTGTTTTGAGATGTTTTTTAACTTGGTCAGGACCTGTACCACAGTTGAAACCAAGAGATAAGATATCAAACGGTTCCAAAATAGTTACTATGGTCGTTGCATCTGTGCCAATAAGCATAGAACCACTAAGCTCAATAGTCACTGAAACCATAATAGGCACTT
>JAUXGC010000043.1 GCA_030622375.1 Sulfurovum sp. | reverse complement strand
TTGCCAAAACAATGACCAATAGCACCAAAACAATATCTATAAAAGGTACAACATTCATTTTATCAAAGCGTTCTCGTCTCATATACTGTTATGACCTTTGTCATTGAGTATCTCCCACTCTGCAAGAAGTCTATCTACTGTTGTCAATAGAGCATTATAAAGTACCGTAGCAGGTATGGCAACTACAAGTCCAGCAGCTGTTGCTTTGAGTGCTAAAGCCAAATGTTTCATAACCTCTCCTGGATTAATCGTATCTTGCTGATCACCTATGATGTAAAAAGTAAGTATAATGGCAAGAACTGTACCCAAAAGCCCTATATATGGTGCATTGGAGCCTATGGAAGCGATGGTAGCTAAGCGTTTAGACAGATCTAGCTCTAACGCTTTTTGATGTTTGTAATCTTCAAGTTTTACACCACGATAATATAAGTATCTCTCTATAGCAAAAGCAAAAGTAATAAAACTCAAAAATAGCAATAATCCTATAATTCCATAATCTACAATATCTTTTATCTGTTCTACTGGCATCTCTCTTCTTTGCGTGAAATTTATTTTATATGATAAAGGATTATATTAGAAAATAGATTATTAAAGTATTAAATATATCAAAATAGATGTCCGAGAATATAATTCACTTTAAATTCATACCTTATAGTTACAATGCAAATAGCCTTTCTTAAGATAATCGACAGAAAGAGTTTCATTGCAACAAAAAAGGATAAAAAATGAAAAGAATTATTATTTTAGCACTATTGGCTTCAGCTACATGGGCTGTAGATTTTACTCAAATAAGTACAGAAGAATTAACAAATATGAGAGGTAACATTTCGGTCAATGACCAAGCAGCTTTTAGGGCAGAAATGCAGAAACGAATGCAAATGATGACACCTGAACAGCGTCAACAATTTATGCAAAATCGTAGAGGAGGTCAAAGTCAAGGCATGAACAACAATAAACGTAGCAACAGTAAAGGAAGACAAAACAGACCTACTTTTGCTACTTATGACTTAAATAGTGACAGCAAAATTACCCAAAAAGAGTTTTATGATGCACAAGCAAATCGTATGACACAAAAAGCCAATGAAGGAAAAATGATGAGGAATGCCCAAAATGCACCTACCTTTACAAGTATAGATGCTAACAATGATGGCATAGTAACACAAGCAGAATTTAGCACACATCAAACAAACCGTATGAATAGTAACATGGGTAAAAGAGGACAAAACAAAGGACAAGGTAGAGGTATGAATTCTGCTCAAATAACCCAATAACCTACACATTGGCAGACAAAAAAGTCTGCTAATACACATATTTATTTTTATTTAATAATATTATCTCCTCGAATAGCATCTATATCTAATTGTATAGACTCAAAGTTACTTCGAACACTATGCTGTTCCATTTTGACTTTGGAGTTATAACATCTAGCTTCAACTTTAGAAGAAAAGCATTTTTTTAAATCAAAATTCGCTCTAGGTTGTGCATTAACATATAGAGCAATATTTGCCGAGTCATCATCATTAAGTGTGCCACCCTCTCCATGTGGCATATTTGATTGGAGCCAAAAAGCAAGTTTTGTTAGACTAGCCAAACCTGCACCTGCATTATAGGAGAGCCACTCCCCTTCTGCACTTTGTCCCCAAACTGCTGGGAATGTTCCCACTCCTCTACCCTCCAAACCATGACATGCAGCACATTTTTTTTCAAAAAGGTTTTTACCATTTAAGTAATTTTTGTGTGTTGACTCAATCATCATTTTCTTAAACTTTTTCTGATTTCTAATCCAACTATCACTAAAATAAGGATTTATTGAATTCTTTTCATTCATTTTTATTGGCAAACCTGTAGATAACCAAGTAATATACGCTGTCATAGCAATACTTGCTTCAGAATCAATAATAGGTCGTGTTCCATTCATGCTACGCATAAAACAGTTATTGATACGATCTTGAAGTGTTTGAAGCGTACCTTCTCTTTTTGAATACGCAGGAAAGGATGTTGCAGTACCAATGAATGTACCAATCATTTTAATGGTACCTGGCTTTCCATCACTGCCAACAGGATGACAACTTTTACACTGTAACTCGTTATTTACAAAATTTCTTGTAAGTGGATGTTTGTCCGTTTCCATTATGATAGCCTCACCAAGCTTTACCATTCTTCCAAGCTCACCAGTAGGATAAACTTTAGGTGCATCTGGAATATTTGCAGCATTAGATAACATACAAGATAAGAAAAAGATAGATAAATACTTAAACAATGAATTCATAATAGTGTTCCTTTAAGGGATTTAGTTATAACAGTTTCAATCGTGCCAATAGTCCTGCTGTTGTCGTATATCCAACTTCAGTAAATTTCAACTCACCTTTACTATCATAAATGAATGTTGTTGGATATGCTTCTACTTTAAACTGTTTCGCCCACTTGCCATTTGTATCGTTTAGCACTCTAAATGTTAACTCTTTAGATTTTAAATAAGCTTCTATCTCCGCATTATCTCCAGAGTTTACAGCAATGGTCAGTACTTCATACTTTTTAGATATGCTCTCTATGTTAGAGGCTTCAAGCCTACAGGTTGGACACCATGTAGCCCAAAAGTGTATGACTAAAGGTTTTCCATTTTGCACCCTAAATATGCTTCCATCCATAAGTTGTGCTTCTATTTTAGGAAGTTGTGTTGAGTCAAGTTCAGGCTTGCGTATATAGCTCATTATATTACTTAAAATAAATAGAAGAACTGCACCTATAACTATCTCTTTCAAGATAGATTTAAAATTCCATTTTTTCACTATCTAACCCAAATCCAATCCATCCCAAAACTCATCATAATCCAAATTTGTCATAGCATTATCATCTTCTTCGTTGTTTGCCATAAGCTTTTGCTGTTCATTCTCAAAATACTGCTCTAAAGCCTCTTCGAGTATGGTGTTAATATCTCTGTTGAGCATATCTGAGAAAGCTCTTAGATTTTCTACCGTGGTTTGTTTGAGTTCAAGTTTTATACTATTTTCCATAAGTAATTGTAGCAAATCTTTATAAATGGGTGGATGATTTAGCCAATAGCTATGAAGCAGGGAAAATGGGTTTAACATCAGCTAGTGGTGAAATCTACTATTGCACAAAGCAATGCAGTAGCTAACAAAGTACTGCACCATAGCAGTCATTAAATCAATACTTAACTATATTAGAATTAATAATAAAAATTATCTACCAAACAGATAAATCAACTCTGGAAACATAACAATAATACCCAACGCCAACACTTGCAACAAAATAAAAGGTATCACCCCTTTATAAATAGCGCCTGTACTCACTTTGTCACCTGCTGCACCTTTGAGGTAAAAGAGTGCGAAACCAAATGGAGGTGTGAGAAATGAGGCTTGTAAGTTCATCGCTATGAGTATGGCAAACCAAATGGGGTCTATGCCAAAGAGTGCTACGATAGGCACTAAGATAGGCACTACCACAAAAGCTATCTCTATGAAGTCTATAAAAAAACCCAACAAAAAGATAACTAACATCGCTATAAATATAAATGTCCATTTGTCACCCATATCTTCAGAGAAAAATGCCATTGCCATATCTCCACCACCTAACTCGCTAAAAACCAAAGAAAAAGCAGTAGCTCCTATGAGTATCATAAATATCATCGCTGTGAGTTTGACTGTCTCTATGGATGCATATTTCACAAGTGAAAAGTTAAAAGCTCCGTTAAAAAATGCCAATCCCGTAGCCCCAAAAACACCAATAGCTGCAGATTCTGTAGGAGAGGCAATACCTGCAAAGATAGAACCAAGCACTACGCCTATTAACAATAGAGGAGGAAATATCTGTTTGAGTGCCTCTTTTACTACATCTGAGTAAGGCTCATCCAATATAATAGCAGGTGCTATATCTTTGTTTAGATAAGAGATAACCAAGATATATATGATGTAGAGTAAAATCAGTAGAAGCCCTGGAACCACAGCTGCACGAAACAAATCACCTACAGACAGGTGCATCTGATCACCAAGTATTATCAGTACAATAGATGGAGGTATAAGCTGACCAAGTGTGCCACTTGCGGCTATGGAGCCTGAGGCTAAAGATGGACTATAGTTATGTTTGAGCATTAAAGGCAAAGCAATAAGACTCATCATCACCACCGAAGCCCCAACTATGCCTGTGCTTGCTGCAAGTATGGCTCCTACCAACACCACAGAGATAGCCAATCCACCTCGAACAGAACCAAAAAGTTTTCCCATAGAGATGAGCAGTCCCTCTGCCATCTTCGACTTTTCAAGTATAAGTCCCATAAAAATAAAGAGTGGTACTGCCATCAGCGTAACATTACCCATGATTCCATAAGTTCGATAAGGAAGCATTTCAAAAACTCCCACCCCTACCTCATCGGCTATGAGTGCAAAAAAGAGTGCTACACCTGCAAAGACAAACGCTACCTGAAAACCTGTCATCAACAATACAAGTGCCAAGCCAAACATGAGAAACACAGGGTCAAACCAAAATGCTACCCTATAAAACCATGCCATATAGACCAATCCACCCAAAAGTGCTACTATGCCAAATACACGCCCCAAAGCACTTTTGTTTTCAACTCTACAATAAGCTTTCAACACTTCACTAAATGCTTGCAGAAGCAGTAACACAAAAGCAAATGCCAGCATAGCCTTTATAAGCCAACGATGCGTCAATCCCCCAGGATTAGAAGAGACTTCTGTTTGCGTAAAACTCTGATATGCCATGTCTATAGCATCATTTAAGAAGAGTAGAGAGAATGGTACCACTAGCAAAAGCATAGAGACTATTTGCAGTATGGCTCGAGTCTGTTGACTATATTTCTCAAAGAAAATATCTACCCTAACGTGCTTATCATGTTTTAGTGCATAGGTAATTCCAAGCAAAAAAACTACATCAAAAAGATGCCACTCAATCTCTTGCAATGCAATAGAGCCTGATGAGAAGAGGTAACGCATCACTGTATCATAAGCCACCAAAGCAGAGAGAACAACAACTAATATGGCAGCTAAGTAGCCTGAATATTTTGCTACTCTGTCTAGGTAGTAAGAGAGTTGATGCTGATTCATCTCTACTCCCAATAGGTTTTTAATCTAACATTCCACCCTTTACGCCAACGCTCTTCTCCACGAGCAGGAGGAGAGTTTTTAATGCGTCTTGAGAGCATCTCTTTGGCTGAACTAGCAAAAGACTTAAATTTGTTTGACTCTCTTGGGCTCATATGTTCTAAAACCTGTAATAGTCCCCAGCCCTGTCCGTTATATCGTTCACTTTTGAGTGTCCCCTCACCTTTAAAATTGGTATAGTCTAAAAGAACATAAAGTCCTCTCTCGTTTACTGAGCCATCTCTGTTGTGCATCACTTCATAAAAACGTTTTTTGATAAGCATCTCTCTTTTGGGGTCATCTATGCTCTCTAACATTTGTGGGAGTGCTTCGCTAAGACGTTGTGCCATAAACTCTGCTTGTTGAGGCATAGTTGCTTTGAGAAAATTAAACAACTCTATATACTGTTTGGTTTTTGCTTCTTTGGCCGCATAAAATTTAGCTTTAGAGTTCCAAGGTAAAGAAGTTTTGGTATTTAGCCATGAGGGAAGTTTTACACCTTTTTCCTCCATAAAATCCACAACCATAGGAAATACTTCCCTAAATCGTTCTGTATGTCCTTTACTAAACCATATAAAGTGTCCTATGCCTACAGAAGCAAAATCTTCACCATCGTTCCAATGTACCAAGTATTTATCAAGACCAGCACCCTCATTTTGCCATACTTTTTGAGCAATATAGCTAGCTTGTTTGTCTGTAAGTTCAATCTCTGATGCAAATAGCATTGAAACTAGTAAAGAAAAAAATAAAATAAACCTCATCCCTGCTCCATTATATTATCTTTGTTATACTATCAAAAATTGGTTTACAAGGAAGCTTTTTAATGTTTTACAAACAAACTATTATCATCATTGCATCAGTATTTTTAATGACAAATTATTTGACAGCAGAGAGCAAAAGCATAGACTTAAACAAACTAAATGGAAACTGGCATTTGCGCATCATGGATGGTATGGAAGTACGCAAAGCAAGAGCCATTTTGGACTTTAATATAGGAAGAATGAAACTCACTGGTTTTGATGGATGTAATCGCATAGGAGGAACTCTAGAAAAAAACTCAGGTATAAACATATCAGTTTCTACACTCTTATCTACCAGAATGGCTTGTAGAGAACATATACATAGTTGGGTAAGCAAACGATTGCATGAAACCATAAAAGATGGCTTTGGCATCACAGAAAACAGAAGAAATGGTGTGGATGGCATTACCATTAAGAGTCCAAGTCATAACCTCTTTTTTAAGAAGATGGGGAATTAAACGTAGGGTGTTGTGAGGGCACAACACCCTACGAGAAAGCAATATCTACACAAAACTCGGAGCATCATTTGCAAAGAGTATTAAATCTCCTACAGCAGTTTGCTCCACAAGCATCGCTTCCATCTCTGATTTTGCAGAGAGTTTTACTAGTTTTTCTTCATCTACATACTCTTTAAAAATAGCATAGTTCAAGTCACCTGTAACTACTACAACATCAAAAACCTCATTGGCTTTTTTAGCCACTTGAACATTCAGTGCATCATCTACTTCCACTAACCCTGGTGTAATAACAACTTTGCGCCCCTCATAAGTACTAGCCAATTCAAACGCAGCCATCATTCCATCTATGTTTCCATTAAATGAGTCATCAAGTATGACTTTGCCTCCTGCATCAATTCGTTGGAGTCTATGATTTACAGGCTTAAGAGTTGAGAGTTGGTTTTGTATCTGCTCATCATTAAGTCCTAATTTTTTAGCTACCAATACTGCAGCAGCCAAATTCATAGCATTAAAAGCACCTAAGATACTTGCAGAGTATCGAACACTATCAAGAGTAAAACTCGTTTCATCCAGTGTGGCTTGCACATCTTCTATGACATATTTTGGTGCGGGTAAATTTAGTTTTATATTTAAATTTTCTTTCTCACCAAAAGTATGGATGTTTGTTTCAGGTTTAACCATCGCACTTTCGTGTATCCATGCTTCTTTGAGTCTGCTTGTTTGGAGTATCTCCATCTTAGTATTACGGATGTTTTCTATAGTTTTAAAATACTCTATATGCGCAGGACCTATCTTGCCCACTACCACATAATGAGGATTTACAAAAGTAGTAATTTCAGATATATCTCCCTCACCTCTTGCACCCATCTCAACAACATAGACTTCCGTATCGGAAGGTAAATCATCATTGACATCTTTCATTACACCACCAAGTGTATTAATAGAGCGAGGTGTTGCGTAAGTTTTGTATTTGACCTTTAAGAGATGTTCTATATAGTTTTTAATGCTTGTTTTTCCATAACTCGCGGTTATGCCGACAACAGTCAAATTGTCCATAGCTTCTATCTTCTTTTCTGCTTTGGCCTTAAAACCATGAAAAAGCATATTTTCGATAAATAGAGAGATAAAATATGCCAAGAATATCGGGAAGATTACAGAAAAACAACTAAGTAAGACAACGATGAAAATAGCAAAAAACATCATAGCTGCAAAGAAGCGCTTGACCCTTCCTGTCCACACCAAGGGTTTATCGAGTTCTCTGTACCAATGGAACAGTAAAGCCAAGTATGCTATGACAACAACAAAACCGTAGTCACTTGTGTAACTTATAAGCATATAGAGTGCAAACGGTATTAAGAAGTAAACAAAATGCCACCATGTTTTAGTATGGTGAAAAAGTACACGATTTAACTTATAGCTATACCACTGCAAGTTTGTGATGAAATAGTAACCCATGGCTAAAATAAATAGTGCATAAAAGAGGAAGTTGAGTAGTATCATTTGTGCGTATCCTTGCATTGTTCTATAATTGTTTGTGTTATGAAATCTTTATGTTGTAAAAAGAAAAAGTGGTCACCATCTAGTGGGTAGAACTCTGAGTTATCTATAAGCCCTGCTATCTTTTCGCCTGTATAAAGCGGTGTAGCTGTATCTTCTTTGCCCCAAAAACACAATGCTCTGCTTTTACTTTTTGCAAAAGATGTTTCAAAATCTTCATCTACTACATTTTTAAAGGTTTCATACATTTCATGGCTCATGCCTTGAGCGTCTGGTGCTGTAAAAAGCTCTCGTATTCTCTTCATACCTAGAGGTTTAAGGAGCTTAAAGGTGGCTATTTTTACTTTTATCGACCAAGGTTTTACTGTTATCACGCCCGCTGAAGAGAGAAGCACCAAACAAGGTGTATTGAGTAGCGTAGAGACTTTACCACCAAAAGAGTGCCCCATAGCTATGGTGGGTATCACGCCAAGCTTATCTAAAAAAAGTTGCACTATTTTGGCATAATCTTCAGTAGTCAGTATCATCTCATTTGTACTTTTACCAAACCCTGGCATATCAAGATAGATATGTTTATACTCTGGCAGTGTTTTGCCAAAAGCTTGTTTCATAATCTCTTTAGTGCTTCCCCAGCCATGCAGTATGAGGAGCACATTATCTTTGGCAGGGTTAACTAACTCATAAGAGAGTTGAAAAGTTTGTTCTTTATATACTATCTCTTTAGATGCCATATTTCACCATTTTTTTAAATTGGATTATTTTATCATAAACAGACTACTCGTTGGCTTCAAAAACAGTATAGTGTCTATTTTAGAGTTTTAGATTTTGTGGTTCTGATTGAAAAAATTAATCTTTTATTTACATTCATTCTCTTCACTCATCTCACAATCTCCTTCAATTTCTCTAAAACCTTAACCGATATAATCATATCAAGGTTATAATAATCTACTTGATATATTTTTCCATCACTGGCAGTTGTTGCATTTTTTGACTTAATAGTAAAAACGGGGGTCTGAATTATTAATTTTTCTTATCTCTGACCAAATAATCATCCACCATTTTTAACTTCAAGGATTTAGTTAATCCTCTATGAATTTTAATTAACA
>JAUXGC010000196.1 GCA_030622375.1 Sulfurovum sp. | reverse complement strand
TTTTCATTTTGGATGATCCTTAATCTGTTTTACCTACATACTTGTAAGGTATTATTTGGACGCGATTTTACCTTAATATGGCTTAAAACATACTAATTGAAGATAAAATAATATTTTGATTTTAGATTCTATGGCTATAATCTCTTTATGAATTATACAATAGAGCAACTCCCCTCTCCCTGTTGGCTACTTGAAGAGGATTTACTTAAAAACAATCTTGAAATCTTGAAATATATAAAAGAGAAAGCTGATGTAAAAATTCTCTTAGCACTCAAAGGTTATGCTTTATGGAAAAGCTTTCCACTACTCAAACCTTATCTTGATGGCTGTTGTGCTAGTGGTCTGCATGAAGCAAAACTAGCTCATGAAACATTTTCCAAAGAGGTGCACACTTACGCCCCTTCCTTTAAAGAAGATGAAATTGAAGAGATTGCCTCTATCTCGCACCACTTAATTTTTAACTCTCCTTCACAATTTAAACGGTTTGCAATACAAGCTAAAGAGATAAATCCAAATCTATCTCTTGGATTAAGAGTAAATCCTGAATATTCCAAATCACCCAAAGAGATATATAATCCTTGTGGTTTATACTCTAGGCTAGGCACAACAAAAAAGAACTTTGATGAGTCCATGCTCGAACAGTGTGATGGCTTACATTTTCATGCACTTTGCGAACAGGGAGCTGATGCTCTAGAAAATGTACTAAAACACTTTGAAGAGAAATTTGGAACATATATTTCTCAAATGAAATGGATTAACTTTGGAGGGGGGCATCATATTACCCGCAAAGGATATGATGTAGAAAAACTTATAAAACTTATAAAAAGTTTTAAAACAAAGCATGATGTAGAAATTTATCTTGAACCAGGAGAAGCCATAGGGTGGAAAACAGGCACACTTATAGCCACCGTACTTGATATAGTTCATAATGGTATGGAGATTGCTATTTTAGACACATCAGCAGAAGCCCATATGCCCGATACAATTATCATGCCTTATCGTGCAGAAGTGCGTAATGCAGGAGAAGCAGGAGAAAAGGCACATACTTGCCGCTTGGCAGGCAATACTTGTTTGGCTGGTGATATCATGGGTGACTATAGTTTTGATAAGCCACTTAAAATAGGTGACAAAGTCATATTTGAAGACCAGATGCACTACAGCATGGTCAAAGCCACTACTTTTAACGGCATCAAACTTCCAAGTATTGCCACAAAGAAAGAAGATGGGACTATAGAACTTTTACGCACATTTGGATATGAAGATTTTAAAGATAGACTCTCTTAGAAATCTGTTTTGTAGATAATATCATAAGATTGGGATTCTTCATTTGCTCCTATAACACTCTCAGTATGTTTACTATGTTGATATTTTAGTTTTACACTAGGCACTTCTCCATTAACATAAATAACAGTTACTTTATTGGTAAGTTTTTTACCTACTTCTACACTATTTCCCTCGCCTAAAACGAGATGATCTATTTTCACACCCAAATCTGACAAAGCTGCTTTTGCCATAGCCCCACCCATCATTTTCATCATTTCATCCCCACTGTGAGTATCTCCTCCCATCTCACTATCGAAAAGTATGACTGAGAGTATTTGCTCTTTAGTTAGAAAGGGAGCTGAAGAGAAATTTATATTTGGAGTCTTAGGTGTGCCTGTAATGTTGATACCAATAAGATGATGCATAGATTTATATTTTGCTTTAATCTCCAATAGTGGCTTATTTAAATTGCCCGTAAAATGTATAAAACTTTTATCTAAAATAAACTTTTTATTTTCAAAAATATAACTTCCACCTTTTGGCAACTCAACAGAACCAAGCACTAGCAGTGGACCATGCTGTACTTTATTGATACCTAAATCTACCTTGACTTTAATATTTATGGGCCATTGCTTGTACACTAATGGTTTTGTTGTTTTTATTTGCATATTAGCAGATAGATTATCCATAAATGGGCTAATCTTCTTTTTTTTCATATCTTGCACTATAATAATATCACTATCTGAAGCAAAACTTTTTTTACTTATATCATACTTGATTTTACCACCCAAAAGTGTGATTTTACCCTCAATATTGGTTTTATTTTCCTTAAGAAGTATATTAAAATTACTATTGACGTTGATGTCTGCATACTCATGTATCAAATGTATATTTTTAGCATTGCCTACCAACTTGCCTTGTTTTGTTTTAAGACTGTAATTACCAACTACTTTCAACGCATTATTTAACCATAAAGAGTTTATTTTAATCTCATCACCATCTATCTCTATTTGGGATGGTTTTATGGAAAACAGTTTTTGCTTACCATAGGTAAGAGCGTAAGAGTTGAGCATAACCTTGGATTTATCTAGTGTTGTAGTTAATGCAATATCATTAATTATGTGTTTAGTTTTTCTATCGGCACTATATATGAGTTTAGGTGAGGAGAGGGATAGTTTAGCTGTTTTCATGTCTGTAACTACTGCCAGCACATTTACAGAACCTTCCAAAGGTGGAAAATCTTTTAATGCATAGAGTCTATCTATACTTTTTTGTAAAGATTTTATAGAAGTAATTTTTGTATGCACTTTAAGTTCTTGACTAGGATAACCATTTATACCTATAAAGGCTCCTCCTAATTTTATTGTGCCATCTAATTTTGCACT
>JAUXGC010000071.1 GCA_030622375.1 Sulfurovum sp. | reverse complement strand
TCTTTTTCAGAAGCCAAACTATTTATTATAGTTTGATTTTGTTCAGAAATAATATGTGCGAAGATAGAAAGTTTTTCTATTATTTGTCCCATCTCGGAGTCTATTTTATCAAATGTGCGATCAACTGTGCCGTCAAAACGCTCCATAGACTTTTGAAGGCTTTTTGCATTAGAGTTAAAACCCTCTATATTGTCTTCAATAACAGATACAGCATTGATACTCTCTTGTCTGTCATATACCCTATCAAGTGTTGTATGAAGTTGAGTAGAAGCATTTTGCATATGCTCGGTTAACTTGGTAAAATTACTAGAGGTATCATTTATAATCATCGTAAAACTTTTAAGATATTGTTCATTTAAGTCTTTAATAAAATCCATATTAAATGTCTCTTTAAGTGCCTGAACTATCTTTTGGTCTTTAAGTTCACTCTGCATATGTTGATGCTTAATGAGTTCTGACTTTTTCCACACATGCAAATCATAAAGTTTCTCTAAATCATAAATATTTTTATCTACTTTTGAAATCCCTCTTTTCTCAAAGAATGTCCAGATAAGCGAAAGCATAATCCCATAAATAGAAGCATAAAATGCTGTTCCTATGCCAGAAAGAAGTACCGATATTTCACGGTCAAGTGCATCAAGGTCTTTAACTGTAAAGTCAGGCATTGAAATTGCAATAGCGATAAATGTACCAAGTATTCCCATCATAGGAAAGACCGAAGATGCTACGCTGGCAAAATTATCGTTACGTATATCTTTATAGTATTCAGACATAAAATCTTTTATATGCAGCGTAGACTTTGTTTTTCCCATAATAGCTAACGCATTGGCTTCTAGTTCAGACTGCAAATTCTCTTGCATCTTAGCAAAGGAACCTCTCATATGGCAAGCTGCATAATTGGCATTGTGCCGTACAAAAAATAGAAATACAATAAAAATAAATACGATAATAAGCAAAGTATGCAACTCTACCTGCAAAGGAAGAATGTCCAAGTAACCCAAAACAAGACCTGCAACAAAAAGTAAAGGAAGCAAGAGAATAATAAAAAAGTTAAAAAAGCATACAGCAGATGAATGATTATCAGGTTGAATCATGGTTAAGTATCCTAAATGTATAAATTACATTTTATTATACTTTAATCAAATAAATAATTCATTAATATTCAAGAGTTATTATCTACCAAAAAATGCTTCAAATTTCCTAGCACTTTTGACTTTATTCTATTTTTCGTATTGCCCATCTAAATTTATCTTTATACCAGCCATCTAAATCAGAAATGGTCACTCCATTAGCCTTACCTGAACTAGCATGAATAAACTTTTCTTCACCCAAATAGACACCACTATGATTCACATGTCCCTTGCCACTTGTATCAAAAAAAAGCATGTCTCCTCTTTTAATTTGTGTACGGCCAATCGTATCTCCACTCTGTGACTGTGCCAATGAAGTTCGTGGTATATTAATGCTATATGTTTGAAAAAGATAATAGACAAATCCAGAACAATCAAAATTGTCTGGCCCAGCTTTAGCAAAGAGGTAATTGCTGCCAAGTTTACTTTTAGCTAACGCAATGAGTTTATCAATTTTCATCTCACTTGCAGAAGATTTTATTTTTACTTTTGGCTTCATATAGTCATTTTCACAATCATTAATATCCCAACTATCGTGTATCTTTGTATCAATATTTTTTGTCTCATTTGTATCTCTGGCATATGCAAAAAATATACCGACTATAAGAAAAAAGATTAAAATGCTTTTTACTATCTTTTCCAATTAACATACCTTTTTTTCATTACTGTTCTCTATTCTAAGTTATAACTAAATCATCTTAAAAATTTTGTATTATATTTTCCTTATAATCACCATATTTTTCCCATTATCATCTATAAATTTACAACCAAACTTATCACACAAGACTCTAAATGTTTTAGGTCTAAAAAATACTATATGTGTAGGGTCTTGATGGTAATACCATTTTTTAAATGATTCTGTATCATTAGGATGAAATTGCGTTTGCAAAGCCAAATAGCCACCCTTTTTCAACAACCCCAATACGCTTTTAAATACCTCTCTTGGTTGATGTAAATGCTCAAAAACTTCTGTAGATACAACAAGGTCATACTGTTTACTGTTATTCAATTTTTTAGGATGGTATATCGGATCATAGTGGTCACACATAATCCCCTCTCCGTCAAGCATTGAAGCAAGTAGAGAGCTTCTACCACAACCAAAATCAAGTGCTGTTTTAGGATGTTCAACTAGAGGCAATACAAAATCTAAAAATCGTTTAAAATACTCCCTATAGCCCACACTATTTTCATCATTTTCATGTAAATTATACCGCTCTCTTTGTGCAGTTAAATCTTGATGATATTTAGATGATTTAAAGATATATTCGCACGCTTTACAATGGTAATAAATGATACCTGTTCTTCCATGCACAAATGACTCTGTAGCATTAGTGCAAATATGACAGTTCATGGCAGCTCCTACTTTGTATATAGTGGTACTATACATAAGATTAAGTTTGTATAATTAGTCGTAATATATCTATATTATAAATTTAAAAATGGTGACTATCACATAAAAATCGTCTTTTATTTGTCGCCACTTCTGCAAATACAGTTAAAGGCATATTTAATGTTTTTGCTATCTTTTTTAAAGGTTCCAAACTATCAGGCTTAAACCCTATAAGCATTTCATACTCTTCCCCGCTAAGACCTATATCATCGTGAATAGTTTTTAGTTCATTAAATCCATGACTGTTGATGTCTAACAATTTATTTGTGTCACAAAATAACCCATCTGAAATATCCATTCCTGCTCGTAAAAATGGTCTTGCTTTTGCTATAAATTCTGCTCTTAATAGAGGTTCAAAAAAACGTGACTTTTCACTAATTTCTTCTCCTCTAAAAAGTGAATCTAAGTCTTGCTTGCTTTCTCCTAATATACCTGTAAAAGCTAGTAAATCACCTTCTTTTAAACCTGTACGAAAAAGAGGATTACCACTCTTGGAAATGATGGTAATGGAGAGATGAAGTTTATCTCCCCCTATGGTATCACCACCAATAATTTCACAGCCATACTCATGGGCGGTATCTTCTAAACTTTTAGTAAGTTCATCTATTTCTCTGATTGAAACATCTTTAGGCAAAGAGATAGTTACAAGAGCAAATTGAGGGTTGGCATTCATAGCAATGGCATCTGAAAGATTTACAAGCATTGCTTTTCGTCCTATTTGAGCCATACTCATCCACTCTCGTTTAAAGTGTACATCTTCAAAGAATGCATCCATACTATAGATGGCATCTCCTATTACAGCAGCATCATCGCCGATATATTTTGAACTTAGTCTATTTATTAGATAGTGTTCTTTGTCATGTTTTTGCATTAGTGAGATTGTATCATATTTAATTAGGGTTACCCTATAGTTTTTTAAGTCTTTATATAGTCAGTTGGTTCTTAACAAATCAGGCATTTAAGATATTGCTAGCATTATTTTGGCAATAGTTTTTAAAAAATTTAGTTGACTCAAGCAAGTAATCAGCAAAAATTAGAGATATATTTAAAGTGTGAACTACCCAACCCCTAAAGAGGATTGGGCTTCTTGTTTCATCATGCCGTGATTTCTAACAAGCGTTAGAAATTCTATGACACTCCACGAGCTTATATTTCGATAGTTCCTACCGTATTTCTGTTATCAACTTGACCTAAGCCATAGTTTTTTATGTTGACCGAAGCATTTATATCTCTGTCGATGTCTTTTTTGCCACAATGAGGACAGTCAAACTTTCTTATATTGAGTGGCTTTTTACCCGTACTTGCACCACAATGAGAACATATTTGGCTTGATGGAAACCATTGGTCTATCTTTAGAACCGTTTTACCTCTCCACTGTGCCTTATACTCTAGCTGTCGCATAAATTCACTCCATGCTACATCTGCTATACTCTTGGCTAATCGTCTATTTTTTATCATACCTTTAACATTCAAAGTTTCAAGACAGACAATATCATATTGATTGGTTATCTCATTAGATATTTTATGAAGATAGTCTTTTCTTTGATTGTTAATTTTAGTATGAAGTTTTTGAACTTTTAGCTTGGCTTTTTGACGGTTACTGCTTCCTTTTTTCTTTTTTGATAATCGTCTTTGTAGTTTTTTGAGTGTTTGTTGTGACTTGACAAAGTATTTTTTATTCTCATACTTTTTACCATCACTTGTGATTATGAGGTCTGTAATCCCCATATCTAAACCAACTGCATTTTTTGCTTTAGTAGGCTTAGGTATAGAGAGTGTATCATCTATTAGAATTGATATAAAATATTGGTTGTTTTGTCTTGAGATAGTAGCTTGTTTGAGTATTGCTTCTTGTGGTATTTCTCGATGAAATTTAGTTTTTATACCATCTTTTGTGAACTTTGGAAGATAGACTCTATTGTTAGCTACTTTGATATTTTGAGGAGCTGTGAAGCTTTGAGTAGTATGTTTTTTTGATTTGAATTTCGGATACCCGCCTTGCTTCTTGAAGAACCTACCATAAGCAGAGTCCAAATCTCTAAGAGCCATTTGTAGGCTTTGAGAACCACATTCGTTGAGCCAAACATACTCATCAAGCTTTTTGAGCTTGGTAAGTTCTGCTTGTGTGACGATATACCCTACCTTTTTATTGCCCTTTGCGTACTCTTTTTGTCTATAGTCCAAGAAATAGTTATAGAGGAAGCGTGTTGAGCCAAAATGCTTCTCTATGAGTTGTATCTGTGTTTTGTTCGGGTAGATACGGTATTTGTAGGCTTTTAGCATTTAAGGTCTTCTTGTTTTCGTTTTTAGTTGCTTTCTGCTGTTTTTGATTTCTTTAAGTAATTTTTCTGAGTTTTTGTATTCTTTTGAGAAAAAATTTAGAAGATTACTGTAATCACTATTCTCATCTATGAGTTGTGCTGTTTCTATATCTAGTGGTTTAGAATTCATTTGATATTCAAATTGAATATCTTGATATTCTTGTCTATGCTCATTATTTATAATAATTGGTAAATACTCATTTTTCAAAAGTGGCAAGTTTGCTACAAGTCTAGCAAGTCTACCGTTCCCATCCCAAAAAGGATGAATACTCGTGAAAGCGATATGGGCATCTGTATATATTTTAACAGCTTCTTCTTTGTTTTTTATTTCTATATTGATGTGTCCATACTCAGTAAACCATAAATCCATTAGATGTTGAGTGTAGTCAGGGTGTGGATAATAAAAAAGCTTATCTCGTTTTTCAATCTTTTTCCATCTTCCATTAGGTACAACTTTATATGCACCGTTGGGTTTTTCATAATCAAGTACAAATTCTGTTTGAATAGCTTTATGTAGCGTAAACAAATCCTTTTCATCTATATGGTCTTTATCTAGCAGTCCATATATCAAATCAATAGCTTTGATATGACCTACAACCTGATTATGTTCCGATAGTGATTTACCTTGTACTGTTAGTCCACTTTCTATAATAAATGAGGTATCACCCTCTGAAAGAGTATTCCCTTCGATGGCATTGGAATTATAAGTCCAAGTTACTTTTAGTTGTTTCAGTAATTCTTTTTTCTCAAAGCTTTTCAATTTAGTAAGTTTGTTGTCCATAAAGCAATACACCCTCTCTTTCAGTTATTTATAATATTATAGTATTTATTTATAAATATGTCAAGGAGTAAAAAACATGAAGAAAAACAACAGAAAGCTATACGGCTACCAAACCACAAACAGAGCAAAACACAATCTCAAAATTCATTTAATATTCGTGTGCAAGTACAGAAAAAAGCTACTCTATGGAGAGCTTGATGATTTTCTCAAAACAGTTATTTTTGATATTGAGAAAAAATCTGATTTTGAAATAATAGAAGTTGAAACCGACAAAGACCATATTCACTTAATGATACAGTATATCCCAAGAGTATCTATCTCTTCAATAGTCAATAGACTCAAATCTATCACGACATATCATCTTTGGAAAAACTATAGACCATTCCTCAAACAGCATTTTTGGAAAGAGAATACTTTTTGGACGGATGGGTATTTTGTATGTTCTGTAGGTGAAGCAAGTCCCGAAACTATACAAAAATATATACAAAATCAAGGTTAGCTCCTTGTACGCATTCATCCCAACGGCTAAAGACCATTGGGATTTCTGCTAGAAGTGATTAAAATTAAAGATAAAATTAGATACAATAAACAAGAAACCCATCCTAAACAACTACCATCAAGGGACATAAATTGATTAAAAAAACACTGCTGCTGCTAACCCCTCTTCTGCTATTAGGCAAGCCAGTTAAAATAGATGAAATACTGACAGAACAGAACAAACTAAGGCTAGATGTATCAATATCCTATTCAAATTTGAATAGGAAAGCAGGTGTATCTGCTCCAATTACTTATGAAACAATGAATGGTGATTTTGTTAATATTCCTACTTATGTTGGTATCTCAAGTACAAATCAAGACTATATAAATTATGGATTT
>JAUXGC010000040.1 GCA_030622375.1 Sulfurovum sp. | reverse complement strand
GGCATTTCCTACCGAACCCTGTATGCCTACTGGTGCTATAGGCTTTTCTATCTTCACCGTTGATGCTTCAAGCGTAATCTTCTCTGCTTCAAGTCTACTCAAATCATCTTTAAGTTTATGTGCTATATCCTCCTGCTCTGTCTTCCACGTCTTTACCACTTCTGGTGTAGCTAGTTTTGCTAACCCCTTGGCAATAAGAAAGTTTTGCCCATACCCGTCTTTTACCTCTTTAATTTCGCCTATGTTGCCTAATGTTTTAACATCTTTTATTAATAATACTTTCATTACTGTTTTCCTTCTTGCTTTTTGATAATTATAAATGAACTTATATTTTATCTAAAACATTATTTTAAGTAATTGAAGCTAAATTATTTATCATAAATTTAAGAAATTTAGAATATACTTCAAAAAAATAATAAAATAAATATAAAATTAAATTAGGGAATATGAAATTGAAAATTACTATACTATTTTTACTATCTTTTTTTATTTTAGGGTGTAGTCAAAAAAACTCCACAGTTCCTACTGCAACAAAAACCATAGAAATAGCTGTAGATACCCATACTCAAACAGATATCCAAGCAGGTAGTGAAGATAATTTTGAAGATGATGATTTTGAAGATGATGATTTTGAAGATGATTTTGAAGAAGAGGAGAGTAATTTTGATCCACTCTATGCATACAATCTCCTTATGACACACGCTAATGACAAAATATTTACTAATGTACTTAACCCTATCTCTGCTGTCTATGCCTCTATTATGCCAGAACAGGGTCGCATAGGTATATCAAACTTTTTTACCAATATTGAATTTCCATTAAGATTTGTTAATAATATTTTACAGTTCAAGTTCAATAATGCAATGGACGAGACAAAACGGTTTCTTATAAACTCTACTTTAGGTCTTGGTGGCATTATGGATGTTGCACAAGATGCTTATGGGATACAGCCACACAAAGAAGATTTCGGACAAACCCTTGGGTACTATGGTATAGGCTCAGGCTTCCCTATTGTTTTACCACTACTAGGTCAATCAAATTTACGTGATACACTCTCGTTGAGTGCTGATTTTTACTTTTCGCCTATCTCATACACAAGTATTTATCAAAAATATACTTTAGCAGGCAATGTTAAGAGTGCTACAGGGCTCTATTTGGGATATCTATTTAATAAAACTTCTTTACATTTAGGAGAGTATGAGAGTATTAAAAGTGATGCTCTTAATTTATACACATTTTTTAGAGATACTTACGAACAAAAAAGAGAAAATGACATAAATGATTAAAGGAAACTTATGAAAACAAAAATAATTTTACTCATGCTGCTATCTACCGTACTACTTTTTGGTGTAGAAAAAAGCCAAATTAGAAAAAGTATGATTGGCAAAGTATCCAAAATTACAACTACTCTAGAAAACAAATCATATTCAATGCAAAAGAAAGAAAAAATGATTTTTAAAGTAGTAGATGATATATTTAGTTATAAAACTATGTCAAAAATTAGTTTGGGAAAATATTGGAAAACACTTACTCCTTCCCAAAAAAGTAGTTTTGAGAAAAAATTTGAGAAAAAACTAAAACAGTCATATTTTAATAAAGTTAAACTATATAATAACCAAAAAACAGTTTTTAAAAATATCAAAGAGACTAAGAAAAATCGTATTGTACTTGTTAGTGCACTAGTAGGAAAAGATGAAAACTATAAAATAATTTATAAATTTTTTAAAGAGAAAAATGGAGACAATTGGTTGATTTATGATGTAAACTTGATGGGTGTAAGTATTATTCAAACATACAGAAAACAGTTTGCTGGTTTTTTAAAAACAAAATCATTTGAACAATTACTAAAAACACTTTAAACTATTATACGGCATTTAGGGTAATTAACATTGAAAAATATTTACACTCACTTTATATTTAAATACCCTAAAAGTATCATACTTTTTTTGCTTATTGCTCTGCTATCTTTTTCTTATTACAGTACCAAGTTAGAGATAGATGCCTCCGCAGATACTCTACTTTTAGATGATGACAAAGACTTGGCATTTAAACGCACTGTAGATAAACGCTTTTCCACCAGTGATTTTATGGTGATTACCTATACGCCTAAAGAGAAGATGCTCTCTACTGAAAGTTTAGAGACACTCAAGAGTTTACACAACAGCTTAAGTAAAGTAGATTTAGTTAAATCTGTAGAGTCTATTTTAACTGTTCCACTACTTCTTTCTCCAACTAGAGAGATTCAAGATTTGGCGGGAGATGCACGCACTCTTGAATCAAATAATATAGACAAAGTATTAGTAAAAAAAGAGTTTTTAAACAATCCTCTTTATGTAGGGAATTTGGTCAGTAAAGATTTTAAAACCTCTACTATTATTTTAAAACTCTATAAAGATAAAATATACTCTTCTCTTCTAGAACAAAAAAATATATTTCTAAAAAAAGCTCGTATATCTTCTTTATCTCCAGAAGAGTTAAAACTACTTAAAAAAGTCAAAAAAGATTTCAAAATACACAGAGACAGGCAGCGTGAAAGCATGTCAAAAGGCATTAAACAGATTAGAAATATTATGCAAACACATAAAAGTGAAGCTTCACTTTTTCTAGGTGGTGTTGGTATGATTTCTAACGATATTGTTAGTTTTGTAAAGAGTGATTTGCTTGTTTATGGCATATCTTTAGTACTGCTGCTTATACTTATACTGAGCTTGCTGTTTAGAAAAGTAAAGTGGGTAGTTATCCCTCTGTCCATCTGCTTACTGTCAGTATTGGCTATCACAAGTAGCTTAGGTTTTTTTGGTTGGGAGATTACTGTTATCTCTTCTAATTTTATTGCATTGCAACTTATTATTACCATCTCCATTGTTTTGCACCTCATTGTACGCTACGAAGAGTTACTTAGCCTCTACCCGAGAGCTTCACATAAACGCATTGTGCTTCTGACAATGCTTTCCAAAATAACACCCACCTCTTTTGCAGTTTTAACTACTATAGCTGGTTTTGGATCGCTACTGCTCTCTAAAATTTATCCTATAATCAACTTAGGCTGGATGATGAGTGCAGGCATTTTTCTCTCTCTTATAATATCATTTATATTTTTTCCCACTTTAGCACTCTTGTTCAAAAAAGGGGCTGTACGCACACAAAATAGTGATTCATTTTTACCATCACTGGCAACACGTATCATACAAAAAGATAGGGTTGGCATCTATCTTGTTGTTGTACTTACTCTTATTTTTGCTTTTACCGGAGCATCCAAGCTTATTATTGAAAATAGTTTTATTGACTACTTTAAACAAGATACACAAATTTATAAAAGTATGAAAGTCATAGACCAAGAGTTGGGAGGCACTACCCCTCTTGATATCATCATCACTTTTAAAGACGATACAATAGATATAAATATGGAAGCTGATGAAGAAGATGAGTTTGCAGATGAATTTGCAGATGATGCAAATGCAGAGCAGTATTGGTTTACACCTCAAAGACTTGAACTTGCCATACAAATTCATGACTATCTTAAAAGTTTACCTCAAATTGGTGATGTTCAATCTTTAGCCTCACTCCTCAAAATAGGCAAGCTACTCAATAATAATGAAGATTTAGATAGTATTAAACTTGCTATTTTATACACTAAAATCCCACAAGAGTATAGAGACATAGTGCTCTCTCCTTATCTCAATATAGAACATAACCAAATGAGATTTGCCACTAGAATTATGGACTCAAATAAAAACCTAAGAAGAGATGCTTTACTTAAAAAAATAACTTATGATATTGATGCCATGCTAGACCCACAAGTAGCCACTCTTTCACTCTCAAACCTTATGGTTTTATACAATAATTTACTACAATCACTTTTTAAATCACAAATTACTACTTTAGGTACAGTACTTATCATTTTGGCACTAATGTTCCTACTCCTATTTAGGTCTGTGCTTATTACATCCATTGCATTGGTAGTTAATGTTATTCCCATAGGTATTGTTTTTGGATTTATGGGGTGGTTACATATACCATTGGATGTTATGACTATTACTATTGCGGCTATTGCCATAGGTATAGGGGTTGACAATACTATTCACTACCTTTATCGTTTTAAAGATGAAATAGACAACAACAGCTCATATTTAGAAGTGGTTAGAGCTACAAACAAAAGTGTGGGAGAAGCTATGTTTTTTACTACTCTGAGTATTATTATTGGCTTTTCCATACTGATGCTCTCAAACCTTGTGCCTACTGTTTACTTTGCCCTACTTACCATTGTAGCTATGGTTTCTGCACTCATCTCTAATCTTCTGTTGCTTCCAAAACTATTAATACTTTTTAAACCATTTAAATAAAAGAATATCTCAATAAACTATGTTACAATCATCAAAAATTAAATAGGAATAATATTGATGTTTCAAGAATTTAGAATAACTAATTTAAAAGAATTTCCAAAAAAGCTAAATGCATTATTGGACCAACAAAGAGCTGCTATAAATACTATTACAAACAGCAATGAGACAAATTATGAAAAAATTCTTAAACCACTTCAGGATTTAGATGAAGAGTTAGGACTTTTCTTCACTCCCCTTTCACATCTTAACTCTGTTATGAATTCTAAAAAGACTCAAAAAGCGTATGAAAAATCTATTCCACTACTCTCTAAATTTTCCTCACAAATGGCACAAAATGTTGCACTTTTTAAAAAAATAGAGCAGATAAAAACAAATAATAAGGAAGCTGAAACTGTTGTATCTCATGAAATCAGAGACTTTATACTCTCTGGAGTAAATCTACCTGAAGATAAGAAAAAAAGAATGGAAGAGATATCACTTAAGCTTAGTGAACTCTCCAACGAGTTTTCACAAAACCTTCTTGATGCTAGCAATGATTTTGAATTTATTATTAAAAATAAAAAAGATGTAGAAGGGATGCCTAAGTCCGATATTGATATCGCGAAAGAGGAGCTAGATGGAAAAACTATCTATAAATTTACACTTCAAACTCCTAGCTATTTAGCCTATATGACTTACGGACCAAACAGAGCATACAGAAAAAAAATTTCAAAAGCTTACTCTACACGAGCACCAAAAAATGAAAAAGTGATAGACCAAATTCTTTCTCTAAAACAGGAAAAAGCAAAGCTTTTAAACTTTAAAAATTATGCACACTATGCATTGGAAACCAGAGATGCAAACAGACAGAAAGATGTTATAGGGTTCTTAACTAATTTAGCTGATGCTGCTTTACCTCAAGCTAAAAATGAACTCAAAGAGTTGAAAAAATACGCAAAACAAATAGACAACATAGATAGATTAGAGAATTATGATGTAGGATACTACTCTGAAAAACTCAAAAGAGAGAAATTTGATTTTGATGATACCATGACAAAACCTTATTTTGAGCAAAATAAAGTATTAGAAGGGCTACTTAATATCGTATCTGAACTATTTAATGTAACCTTCAAACCAGCTAATGTTCCAACTTGGCATACTTGTGTAAAAATATTTGATATTTTTGATGGAAAAAAATTAAGTGGTCGCATCTACTTTGACCTTGAAGCACGTAAAGAGAAGCGTGGGGGTGCTTGGATGAATGACTGGGAGACCCACTACATAGATAGCAAAGGAGACAAACATCTTGCCTCTGCATTTATTGTATGCAACTTTTCTGCCTCCACCAAAGAGAACCCCTCTCTACTTAGACATGATGATGTAGTAACACTCTTTCATGAGATGGGGCATGCCATACATCACCTATTTGGCAAATGTAAAGAGCGTTCAGTCTCCGGTATTAACGGTGTAGCATGGGATGTTGTCGAGTTCCCTTCGCAGTTTTTAGAGAACTTTGCTTATGAATCATCTATACTTAAGCGTTTTGGATTTCACCATAAAACAGGTACGGCTATTTCAAATGAACTTATGACAAAAATAAAAGAGACTAAAAACTTTCAGGCAGCACTCGGCATCTTGAGGCAAGTAGAGTTCTCATTATTTGATTTTAAACTACATCAAAAACTCTATCAAGGAGATGAAGTACAAGCTCTACTTGATAAAATAAGAGAAAAAACTTCTTTACTGCAAACACCAAGCTACAATAAGTTCCAGCATGGCTTTGCACATATCTTTGCTGGTGGATATGCGGCAGGCTACTACAGCTACAAGTGGGCAGAAGTACTGAGTGCTGATGCCTTCTTCTCTTGCCTAACTGCAAATTCTGAATTTGACAAAGAGATGGCAAAAGGGTATAAAGATATTGTACTTGCCAACGGTGGAGCCAAAGAGATGAGCACTCTTTACATGGAGTGGCTTGGACGCAAAGCAAAAGTAAAGAATCTTATAAAACTTTATGAAATAGGTTAATGCAGGGTGTTGTCGGGAGACAACACCCTACGAAGGAAAAACGTGAAAGAATATCGTTCTATTGCCCTCATTATTATTGCCATATTTATCATCACTCTAATAGGTGCTTTTTTTAGTCCTACTTTTAGCGAACAAAAAACTTATCTGGAACTCTTTTTTCTTTTTGGTAGCTTACTTTTTATATTTTCTATTTTAGTTATTTTTGCAGCTATAGGATTCTCCTCTTTTGCTCTCTTCCTTGCTCTATTTCTTGCCCTTGTCATGCTTATGTATGGTATTGAAGGTGCACTGCTCGTTACGGGGATGACTTATTTTTCTTGGGGCTTCATATTTGCGATGGAAGTGCTTCTCTTTTATAATGGTGTCGCAAGTGCAAAAGAGTGGTTCATCACAAGATACAGTTTCAAATCATTTAAAGTTGAGTATTATGTTTTCTATCCAATGATTGGAATGCTATATATTTTACTGGAGTTTGTACCAAATATTTTTTCCAAAGAGAAGTTGTTGAAATTCTCTCCTTCAAAAGTATTGAAGGAGATGGAGGAGATACTAGATTAGTAACTTCTTGGAAGTGGAGACTTTAGTCCCACCTCGCAACTATAAATTTTTTGGAAGTTATATATCTATCTAGCAGTTTAAACTTTTAGTGGGACTAAAGTCTCCACTTCCATAAACCTATACCTTGTCCTCTTTTTTACCAAACCCGAAAAAACGTTTAATACGCTCACAGATAGTTACAGAACCAGTCTCTATGCGACATACTTCCACCTCATCATAGCTACCTATGAGTGATTTGATACGCTCAGGCTGCTTTTTACCTTCGATTATAAATCTAAGTGCATTAAGTTTAATAAACCCTTCTGCATCTTTTTGATCATATACATCATCTGCTTCAAATGTTGAATGCTCTTCAGAATAGAGAGAAACATCTGATCTTCTACCTACAACAGTAACATTTCCTTTGTAAAGTTTGAGTTTAACATCACCCTGAACTTGCTCTTGTGTTGCATCTATTGCAGCTTGTAGCATCTTACGCTCTGGAGACCACCATAAACCGTTATAGATAAGTTTTGCATACTTTGGCATAAGCTCGTCTTTCATGTGTGCTTCTTCTCTATCTAGTGTGATAGACTCCATAGCACGGTGAGCTTTGAGCATGATAGTCCCACCTGGTGTTTCATAACATCCACGTGCTTTCATACCAACCATACGGTTTTCAACAATATCTATACGTCCGATACCATGTTTATTACCATATTCATTAAGTCGTGCAAGCATATTTGCAGGACTCAACTCTTCACGGTTGATGGCAACGGGGTCACCATTGATGTAGCTAAGAGTAATATATTCAGCTTCATCTGGTGCATTTTCAGGACTAACCGACCATAACCACATATCTTCTTCAGGCTCTGCGTAAGGGTTTTCTAAATGCTCACCCTCATAAGAGACATGAAGCAAGTTAGCATCCATGGAGTAAGGTTTTGCTTGCCCTTTGTCATCAATATCTATGCCATGCTCTTTAGCATACGCTAAAAGTTTCGTACGAGAATTCAAATCCCACTCTCTCCAAGGAGCAATCACTGCAATATCTGGGTCAAGGGCAAGGTAACCAAGTTCAAAACGTACTTGGTCATTCCCTTTACCCGTCGCACCATGACTTACCGCATCCGCACCTGTCTGATGTGCAATCTCTATCTGTTTTTTAGAAATTAGTGGACGTGCTATAGACGTACCTAGCAAATATTCGCCCTCATAAATAGCATTGGCTCTAAACATAGGGAAAACAAAGTCTTTTACAAACTCTTCTTTAAGGTCCAAAATAAAAATATTTTCTTCTTTGATACCCATATCAAGTGCTTTTTGACGTGCAGGTTCCACCTCTTCACCCTGTCCTAGGTCTGCAGTAAATGTAACCACTTCACACTCATACTCATCTTGAAGCCACTTAAGGATAATACTCGTATCAAGTCCACCAGAGTAAGCTAAAACTGCTTTTTTTATTGTTCTTTTTGCCATTTTCAAAGCCTTTTAGTTCTATATAATTCCGCGATTTTATCATAATATTGGTTAAGACCTACTCAAACCCATACTTATTTAAAATAATATCAACTACAGCCTTTTTATACGCTCCAGTATGCCGAAATACCTCTGTACCTTCAGCATCAAAAAATATCTGTGCAGGCATCTCTTCAAGTTTATAAATATCACGACTTACTAAACGTTCTTTTTGAGAATCTATAGAGTATATTTGAAAGTTTGAGTGCTCTTCTAGTACCTGAAAAAATACTTTAGACATAGCTATACAGCTGTAGCAGTGCGTCATGCCAAAAGCTAGAATTACTGGTTTGCCATTACCTAGATTTTGTTTGATATCTGAATATTTAATGACAGGTAGTGCTTTTTTGTTTGGCATTATACTTGTTTCCTTTGTAGCGTGGCATTATTGCCCACGTTACGTTATATTTTAATACTTGAATTATACAAACCTTTTGCTATAATCAAATTAATATTACCCAAGGGGGTTCATATATGTTACTCGGCGTGAACATAGACCACATAGCAGTTTTAAGAGAAGCACGAAAAATAGCAGACCCTGACCCTTTGGATGCACTTAGTATTTGTAAACGTGCTGGAGCTGACCAGATAACCATACATCTGCGTGAAGATAGACGACATATGCATGATATGGATGCTAAAAATATTATAGAGCTCTCATCACTCCCTGTAAATCTTGAGTGTGCTATCTCCTCCGATATGATAGATATAGCTTGCAGGCTCAAACCACATCGTGTAACCCTTGTACCTGAAAAAAGGGAAGAGGTTACTACTGAAGGTGGACTTGCAGTCGTAGGCAAACAACCTAGACTAAAAGAGGCAATCAAAAGACTACAGAAAGAGGAGATAGAAGTTTCACTTTTCATAGACCCTACACTTATAGCACTCAAAACCTCTTCAGAACTAGGTGTTGAGTGGATAGAGTTTCATACAGGTAAATATGCAAATATTTATGCCATGCTATATACAAATTTAAGCAAAACTCATCACAGCATTCCAGAACTGGAACTTTCACGAAAAATTTTAAAACAGATGCTGGAT
>JAUXGC010000078.1 GCA_030622375.1 Sulfurovum sp. | reverse complement strand
TCCAGTACTTCATGTGCTTCAAAATATTCTTCTTCATTCATTAGTCGAAGATACTCTTTTAGAGCACCTTCTAAATCTTCATTCATGATTAGCATTATTTATGTACTACTTCTTTTATTTTATTTATTAAGGCTGTTATATTTGTATCATACGCAAAACAACTATTAACTCTACAGGCAAGATACTTATCACTCTCTTCGGGCTTGCTTAAAACAAAAGGATACCTCATCGCTTCTATCTGTTTTCTACTTTTTTGCAACTTTTTTACATCAGACTTGATGATCACATCTCCCATTTCAAGGCGCAAAAATACATGTAGTAGCTTAGGGGCTTTGGCAGGATTGTTTTCTAGCACCGCTCCACTCTCTCTAATGGTCTCTTTGACTATTTCATTGTAGTCTAGCTCCTCAGTCAAAGAGGCAAGTCTTACTAAGTTTTCAAGCATAACACTAAGTGCAGAAGTGTAGTACCTGTCATCAAAATCTGCTACTGCTTGTATGCCATCATTACTCAAATACCATTGTTTATTTTTGTAAAACTTATTTATTGCCTCTTTTGCCAATACTTTAAGATGTGTTAAGTATGTTTGATTATATGTTCTTAGGTACCCCTCTATAAGTGCATCCATCAAAAAAGCATAATCTTCGAGCAATCCTTTTTGTTTGGGCTGTTTACCCAAAAGTGTTTGATGATATAAAGTATCTTTTGTCCACATTATCTCCATAAGCGAGTTAAGTCTTTGTGTTGCCAAAAGAAGATATTTACTATCGAGCTTTGAAGCAGAAAAAAGTGCTTTAATCATCATTGCATTCCAAGCTGTGATAATCTTAGTATCGACAAAAGGAAATCTTCTTTTACTGCTCACCTCTTTTAAATATCTCTTTACTTCGGTGAGCTTAGATGGAAGTTTACTATGAGTAATATGTGCATGAGAAAACTCTCCATCTATGTTTCCATCTTCCTCTATGCCCAAATATGCAAGTGCCTCTTCTACCTCTCTCTCTTTAAACCCTTTGTCAAGCAGTCCCTCTTTTGCATCTGTATAGTTATAGATAAAATACCCACCCTCTTCTCCATCACTATCTGCATCAGAAGCAGAGAGATACAGACCATTTCTCATAAAGTTTTTCTCCATCTGTGCTATTGTCTCATCTACTACTCTTTTATAGAGAGAATCTCCTGTTAACTCATATAAGCTTACATATACAGAGATAAGTTCGGCATTGGTATAAAGCATCTTTTCAAAATGGGGTATCTGCCAAGCCACATCTGTTGTATATCTAAAAAATCCTCCTCCTATCTGGTCATAGATACCACCTTTGGCCATTTTCTTGAGCGTAGTTTCTGCCATGAAAAGTGCTTTTTTGTCTGCTGTTAATCTATAGATAGTAATCAGAAGTTCTATTTTAGATGCTTCTGGGAATTTTGGTCTTGAGTCAAACCCTCCATTTTTGCTATCAAACTCTTTAGAAATTTCATTTAAAACTCTATCTACTACTTTTAGAACGGGTATCTTTTTAAAAACTTTTTTTTCATTATGTACAAACATGGCTTTTTTATGTTCATCTATAAGCATTTGCAACTGCTCTATATTTCTATGTTGTAACTTCACAAAAGAGGGAAGCATATTCATCATACCTTCAGACCCATACCCTTTTTGTGTGGGAATATAAGTAGCCAAGTGAAATACTTCAGATGAAGGTGACATAAAAACAGTCAACGGCCACCCACCTCTTTTCCCATATATAGTCATATATAGCTTTTGATACTTTTTGTCTATCTGCGGAAACTCTTCTCTATCTACTTTTATAGATATATAGTTATCATTAAGTAGTTTTGCCACTACTTCATCTGTAAAACTCTCCTCCTCCATCACATGACACCAGTGGCAAGTACTGTAGCCTATGGAGAGAAATATGAGCTTGTTCTCTTTTTTTGCTTTTTCGAAAGCCTCTTTCCCCCAAGGGTACCAGTTGACTGGATTGTGTGCATGTTGTTGTAAGTAAGGTGAATTCTCTTTTATGAGGGCATTGGTGTGGGTGTGCTCTGCAAATATAAATAGTGTGAAAATATAAAATATTATTAAATACTTCAAAATAATTCCTTTATTCTGTTGTCCACTAAGCCGTATGATTTTAGCTATAATAATTCCAATATACCATAAAGTAGTATGCAATGAGAAGAGCTAAAGTTCACTACAGGGAGGCACTAAATGCCGAGTCTTACACAAAAAGAAAAAAAGAGTATTAAAGAAAAAATAGAAAATGACCTTATTCGACTACAAGAACAAATTAAAATACTTAAAGAGAAAACTCAACCAATCTCTCCTGACTGCTCTTTGGGTAGACTTACTAGACTTGAGGCAATGGGAGAACAGCACGTTAACAATAAAGTATTAGATGAATCTGAAATGCGCTTAATAAGACTCAAAAATGCTATTTTACGCATAGATAAACCTATGTTTGGCATATGTATAGAGTGTGAAGAGGAGATTGGCATAGGACGCATGGGAGTACGTCCTGAAAGCGTAAGGTGTCTAGTGTGTGCTAAGCAACACTAACTTTTAATCCTTAAGACAACGGACAGAACCACCAAACGCACGATAGCCTACCCCTTCAGCTGCATCAACTGGATCAAAATCCACAACAAGAGCGTAAGGGCCAGAAACTGTAGTAGTCCAAAGATACCCATCAATATGAGGATGATACCTCTGTCCATCTTCATGATTCCTAAGACCAGCAGATGGTAACCTAAGAAAGTTTTTAAAAGCATCTACACTATTTTTAACACTTACATCTACTGTTTCCGCTTTTAACTCTTTTACCGTTGGGACTCTATATCCTATAGGACAAATAGAACTTCCATCTGTTTTTGACCATTTTTCACTTCTTATGCTCCCATTTTCATCTGCAACTCTTGCCCAATCATGCATATCTGCTACAGTTGTAGAAACAAAATGACTGCCTGCATTGTTTATATCTATATTTGAGTGTGATGCTACCAATGTAGAATTTAAGTCTTGATGTCCATCAGAGTCTCTTCCCCATTGATAATATCCCCCATAACAAGCTGTATCGTTTGATGCCGTACAAGCTTGTCTGGCTCCTAAGTTCCTATCTAGCCAAACTCTACCGGTATGCGGGGAAGTAACCATCCCATATGTTGTACCTTGATGAATAATTATTGGTAAAACCATATTATTATCGGCACTACATGGAACTATCAAAAATGCTATAGCGTTTATAGAAATCCATTTTATATATTTTAGTATTTTCATTAATTTTTCCTTTTTAAATTCAGATAGAATATTTTACACTCCACTCATTAAAATATACTTAAGAAGTATAGAAGTATAGAAGTATAGAAGTAACCGTAGCTTTTGTAGTCTTAGTTGCTACTAAATATACTTTTTCTAGCTTGTATAATTATTTTATTTTATTTTTACATGAAGTGTCGTATGTGTATCCCAAAGAGGACGGAGTGGAAACGAGAGAGATGGGTGGGGTGTCCCAATAACCTGCAGGGTGTTGTGTCCCCACAACACCTTTTATTTGCATACGACAAAGATTTAAAATGGTTTTTGATTTTTATTGTTATTTGAATTTTTAGTGTCGTCAGGAGGAAACAACCTGCAGAAACTTTATGCTCATCTCAGGATGTTTAACTATTTGTAAAAACCTGCTTTACTACTATATATTTAAACTCATTAGTCTGTCGTGGTAGCATCTGTTATATTGCCTAATAATCATTCTATTATATTTGATATAACAATATGGACAACTTGTTCTGCTGTACTACCTGAAGCATCTCTTGCAAATGCTGTAAATGTGTAAGATTTTTTTGTCTCATGATCTGGTGGCTCATTAAAGGTCACTTCTCCTGTCTTGCTATTTATAGAAAAGCTCTTTGAATCTGTACCAAATATAGAGTAAAAAGTCACGTCATAGGCACTTGTGGTCCTTAGCGTAATAGCCTTTTTTTGGTTTTCTGGTACAATAGCTCCTGATCTTGAAGTAAACATTAGAGCTGCCCCTGTTACGGTAACAGTAACACTATCAGTTGCTGTTGCGCCATCATCATCAATAACGGTTAATGTTACTTCATGCATCCCCACACTAAAGTCTCCTTTATCAAAAGATGGCACTCTAGCTATAACCTTGCTTCCATCTTTCCATAAATAGCCTACGATAGCCCCATCACTATCTTCACTGCCTGTAGAATTAAAGTGTAGAGGTTCACCCTCTGCTATTGTTGTATAGGCTACATTTGCTTTAGCTGTAGGTGTAACATTGTTTGGTGTAGGTATAGCTGTAGGTGTAACATTGTTTGATGTAGGGGCTTCTTCCTGCTCCGTATCTTCACTATTATTTGAACCTCCACATGCCGTAAATACTACCGCTAATAAACCTAGTGCTATAGATGTTTTTATATAACTTGATACTCTCATATTTTTTTCCTTTTTGCTATAAATGAATAAAATTATATCCGAAAGAGTATATTTATCCTCTTATATATAGAATAAAAAAATTCGCTCCAACTCTCCTGCATGGGAGCGTACCAATAACCTATAGGGTGTTGTGTCCCCACAACACCTTTTATTTGCATACGATAAAAATTTAAAATTGGTTTGGTAGATTTATATTGTTATTTGGGTTGTTTGTGTTGTCGGGAGATTTGCCAATAGGCTTATACAGGAAATCACTAAATGATTTCTCGCACAACACCCTACAAACCCTCTATATTCCCAACAACCTTACCAACAATAGTTACTTCATCAGGAGCAATGAGTTCTGGAGAATAAATTTTATTGTCAGATATAAGCTCTACCATACCGTCTGCTCTTTGACGAATACGTTTTATAAAAAGTCCTGCTGTAGTTGAAGCTATAAAGATACCATCTTTATTGATATTTGTTTGTGTTCTATCTATAAAGACTATGGAGCCATCTTGCAAAGTAGGCTCCATAGATTCACCATCTACATGTATGGCTTCCAACTCTGTATTTCCCATGCCTACCATATTGTGCATAATCTTTACATCAAGAGTAATATTTTCAAAGTTCTCATTAAATACTTCTGCTCCACCCCCAGCACTTGCACGAATATCAGCAAAATAACGTACTTGAAAAAATTTATCTGTCTCGGCTTTGAGCATATCTACAGCTTGGTCAAAAAAAAGCCAATTGACAGAAATCTTTTTTATAGCACAAAACTCCAATATCTCCCTATAAGGTATGGAGTTTCTTTTTTTCATAGTTGCAAATGTTGCTTGTGGAATGTTTAGTGCTACTGCAACATCTTTGTCAAATACTTTAGTTCCTGTTTTGCTTTCAGAGATTACATCTTTGTGCTTTTCTATCACTTCTCCTAAAATTAACATATGAACTCCTTATTACTTTTATACATTTATTATAGTGTATTTTACTTAAAAGTATGACAATTTGACATATTTTTTAACTATTTTTTACTTTTTATGTATCATTTGACATAATTATTACAAAAAGGAGTTAAAATGGATTTTAAGAAAAATAGAGATTTATTCAATGAGGCTATAAGTTCTGGATGCAAAACTATAGCTGAGCTTGTACTATTTTTAAGAGCACATACTCAACTTAACTAAATAATCTCAAAGTATATAAAAGTACTTAACTATTTTTATATATCTCTAGCAGTTGTTCTTTGTCTATTTTATGATTTGGACTATATGGAAACTCATCTATGATTAATATATCTGATGGAAGCATATAGTATGGTAGCTTTAATTTTAACTCATCTTCTAGTTTGGACAGCATAAAGTCAGGTGTCGCTTTTATAAATGATATAAGCTTTACAACTTGCCCCAACCTTTTAACAGGAACTGTAGTTGCGTTTATAACTCCCTTATCTTGCGTTATGAGCGTATCTATCTCTCCAACTTCTATGCGAAAACCATGCATCTTAATAAG
>JAUXGC010000063.1 GCA_030622375.1 Sulfurovum sp. | reverse complement strand
GGTGTGTACTCGCTATACCGTCACCTATCTCTACTGCTTTGGCTGCATTGATGCCCATCATTGCTTCTGCCAAAATAGCATCAAGTTTGTAGTAGAGGGGTTCGCCTAAACCTATGGGCACCCCTGTGGCAGTGGTCAAAACTACCCCACCCACTGAATCATGATTTTCTTTAGCTGTTAAGATAGCAACTTTTTGTGCCTCTTCCATATTAGGGTCAAGTGCATACATTTTAGAGGTTTTTGCATGTTCAAAATCTTGTACTACTCCTTTAATACCATCCACCTCACAAACCCCACCCTGTATAGATATGCCGAGCTCTTTTAGCATTAATTTTGCTATAGCCCCACCAGCGACTCTTGCGGCTGTCTCTCGTGCAGAACTACGACCACCACCACGGTAGTCTCGTAATCCATACTTGTGGTAGTAGGTAAAGTCTGCATGTCCAGGACGAAAAAGGTCTTTAACGCTATCGTAATCTTTAGACTTTTGATTTGTGTTAAAGATAATCATAGATATAGGTGTTCCCGTGCTTATTCCTTCAAAAGTCCCAGAGAGTATTTCAAATTTATCATCCTCTTTGCGTCCGGTTTCAAGTTTGCTTTTCCCAGGTTTTCTACGGTCTAGCTCAGACTGAATAAAATCTTCATCTATCTTAAGCCCAGCAGGCACTCCATCAAGAATGCACCCTAGAGCTTTACCGTGCGACTCTCCAAAAGTAGTTAGTGTAAGTTTTTTGCCAAAAGTATTCATTGTTTATCCTTTTAGTTTTCTTAATGCAATCTTTGCTGCTTTTTGTTGGGCATCTTTTTTACTTTTCCCTTTTGCCGTACTTACAGTATTATCGTCTAGTATAATGGCAACTTCAAACTCTTTTTTGTGATCTGGTCCATAAGAGCCGAGTGTTTCATAAAGAGGTATTACTCCATGTGTAGCTTGAGTTAACTCTTGAAGGGCAGTCTTATAGTCTTGAGATAGAGACTTCAAATCAATTTTAGGATGACACTCTTCGAGTAGCTTAATAGTAATCTCTTTTGCAGTACTTAATCCAGCTTCAATATAAACCGCACCAATAACAGCTTCAAAAGCATTAGATAGTAAAGAGGGCTTACCTCTTCCATTATTGTTTTCTTCTGCCAAAGAGAGAAAAATATATTTTCCCAAGTTTAGCTTCTGTGCTAAAAGGGTAAAACCGCTTTCGTTTACCAATGAAGCACGTATTTTTGAAAGTATACCTTCGTCTGAATTGGGAAATTTTAAAAAAAGATATTCGCCCACAATAAGGTCAAGTACAGCATCTCCTAAGAATTCAAGCCTTTCATTATTGTAAGGTTTTTTATCACTTTTATGTGTCAAAGCTTCAATAATCAACTGCTTGTTCGTAAATATATAATTAAGTTGTTTTTCTAAGTGAACGTAGCTGTTCATTCTTTTGTTCCTTTGTTTGGTTTTGACTTGGTTGCAAAATGCCCTTTGTGACACAGTTATGCTAGCTAAAAGAGTAATTATAACGTAGCTTTTATTCTCTGAGCTTCATTGTATGCAAGTTCATCGCAACGTTCATTTTCTGGATGTCCACTATGCCCTCTTACCCAAGTTCCATGAACATTATGTGGTTTTGCAGCTTCAAGATAATCTTTCCATAAATCTACATTTTTTACTTTTTTAAAATCTTTCCTTACCCACCCTTTTAGCCATTCATTAATAGCTTTTACCACATAAGAGCTATCAGATATGACCTCTACTCCACAAGGTTCTTTGAGAAGCTTAAGTCCCTCAATAACTCCTTGCAACTCCATGCGGTTATTGGTAGTATGTACGTTTCCACCAAAATACTCTTTACGGTTTCCTTTGAACTCTAATATGCCACCATATCCCCCTGGTCCTGGATTGCCAAGGCTGGAGCCATCAGAGTAGAGAGTAATTTGTTTTTGGGCTTGATTTTGCAATTTGTTCCTCAACTTCTACAGAGTTTATAGTCATACAGTTTGGGCATCTATTAAAAGAGACAGGGAAGCTCTGTTTACATTTTTTGCATAAGTATGAAAAAAGTAAATCTCCTTGCTCAAAGCCGCTCTGCTTTACAGTAGCTAACATATCAAGACTAAATATGCCACTTTTGGCAGTTGGTTTTTGTAGATATCCTTTGGCATAGTAGAGCGTACTTAGCTGTATATTGGATTTGATTATATCTAAATCTAATTGTGAATTTGGCAAGAACCATAATATATCTATAATCTCTTTAAGATGCTTCATATCAACCATTTTCCACGCTTCTTCAGTATTCAGTTGGAGAGTAGCACTTATGATTTGTCTATATAAATTTGGCTCCTCTTTCAGAATTTTTTTTAACTTTTTTAACTTCTCTTTGACAGACATTTTTTTATCTGATTTAACTTCAGAGAGTTCTAAAAATTTTGTGAGAGTATTGGCATCTTCTCCTAACATTTCCAATGGCTCTATAACTTCTCTTGCCTTATCGTACTCCTGCATCATCTCATATACGACACCTAGAGAATAAAGTACTTTTATGTTGCGAGGCTTTTTGTGTAATATCTCCACATAAATAGATCTAGCACGCTCTAGGAAGCCGGCATGAAGATAGGTGTTCCCCAGTCTCTCCATCAGTTCAAATTTCTCTAAATTATCAGAAGTATTTTTAATCAGGTATAAATAAAGACTAATGGATTTGTGATACTCTCCTGAATTTTCAAATGCTTTAGAGAGCAGTACAAGAGGCTTAAACATGTGTGATTCAAAAGGCATATCAGTTGTATCTAGCGCACACTCAGAACTATCAAATTTGTCTAGAAACTTGAGTAAGCTACCTTGCTCTTTTTGTTGTTTGTAAAGTCCCCAACTATAAGTAGCAAGTGCAATAATGAGACTAATAACAACAATAAGCAAGATACTAAAAAGAGGGTCATTGTAAGCAGGTAAAATATTTTCCAAACTTTGCCTTTTTGATTAATTGTTTTAGATTATAGCAAATTAGATATAATGTTGAAATGATAGATAACGCTTCAATAGAATCTTTAAAGAGTAGCATAGATATTGTAGATGTGGTGGGTAGCTTTGTGGAGTTGCGTAAAGCAGGAGCCAACTATAAAGCCAACTGTCCGTTTCATGGAGAGAAAACACCCAGTTTTGTTGTAAGTCCAGTTAAGCAGATATATCACTGTTTTGGTTGTGGTGTAGGTGGAGACAGCATTAAGTTTGTAATGGAGCTTGAAAAACTAACTTATCCAGAAGCGATTGAAAAATTAGCATCTATGTTTAATTTTTCTTTGAACTACACCAAAGGAAGCAGTGACTACTCTGATGCAAAACGTGTACTTAGTGCCATAGTGCAGTGGCATATGAAAAACCTCAACAGCAATGAGGTTGCCATGGAGTATCTAAAAGAGAGAGGAGTATCTCAAAATTCCATTGAAATTTTTGAGATAGGGTATGTTCCTAGTGGACAGGAGGTAATGCAGTTTTTGGAGAGTTCACTACTTCCATTACCTAAAGCATTAGATGCAGGAGTTATTGCCAAAAGTGAAAATGGTAGCGGTTTTTATGCACGATTAGTAGATCGTATTACATTTCCCATCCACTCCCCAAGTGCTTCCATAGTTGGCTTTGGTGGCAGAACTATTACAAATCATCCAGCTAAATATATTAACTCTCCACAGACTAAACTCTTCAATAAATCACGTTTGCTTTATGGGTACCATTTGGCGAAAGAGAGTATTTACAAAAATAAAAAAATTATTATTTGTGAAGGGTATCTTGATGTAGTAATGTTTCATCAAGCAGGCTTTAAAGAAGCTGTTGCAGGTATGGGTACAGCACTAACTCCAGAACACTTGCCTATGCTTCGTAAGGGTAGCCCTAAAATTATATTGGCATACGATGGAGATAAAGCAGGGGTAGCCGCAGCACTTAAAGCAGCACAAATGTTGTCCATAGCAGGTTTTGATGGAGGGGTTGTTCTTTTTCCTGATGGTCAAGACCCAGCAGACCTTATAGCCAAAGGAGAGAGTAAAATAGTAGCAAAACTGCTTCGAGAATCTAAGCCCTTTATTCCTTTTGTTTTAGAAAAAATTATTGAAGTGCATGACTTAAATGATCCGCGCGCCAAAGAGATGGCATTTGGAGTAGCAAAACAATTTTTAGAGGGATTGAGTCAAATTATTAAAGATGCTTATATCCCTATGGCAAGTACGCTTTTAGGAGTCTCTTCTGCACTTTTTGGCAAACAAACACAGCCTAGTAGAGCTAGAGAGATTTTTAGAGAAAAAAAAGACGATATAGCACAACTTAGCATACTAAAAACACTACTTGAAAAACCAGACCTTATAGACAGTGTTCTTGATGTAATAGATATAGATATGTTTGGTAGGTATGCGACACTCTTTTCTGCACTGATTAATGGAGAGAATGAACATCCTCATCTTATGGGCTTGGCTGTAGATGAGAGTTTACAAGTGATGAACGAGAAAGAGTTACAAGACGTATTGCGTAATTTTCTCATTAAACATTATGATATAAAACTTAAAAGTATTGCAACAGATGCAACTATTCCTTTTGCCAAAAAAAGTTTTTTAATACGCAAAATAAAAACAGATATAATTCCAAGATTAAAAAGAGGGGAGTTGGTGGCATTTAGTGTCAACTAGTATTCTTGCCAAAGGCAAAGCTTTAGTGAGGGGAATTGAAAAGGGACTTTGTCTCTTTTCAAGGAGAAAAAGATAAAAGAATAAAAACAGATATAATTCCAAGATTAAAAAGAGGGGAGTTGGTGGCATATGAAAGCAATAGCTTTATTTAGTGGAGGTCTTGATAGTATGATTGCTATTAAGCTCATGGTCGATCAAAACATAGAAGTACTTGCATTACATATTAAAATAGGTTTTAGTGGCACTAAAGACGTCAGTAAAATAATGGAGCAACGTGCAAAGATAGCAGGTGCAAAATTTAAGATAGTAGATGTACGAGAAGAGTATATTCAAAATATTCTCTTTGACCCAGTATATGGCTATGGAAAAAACTTTAATCCCTGCATAGATTGTCACGGATATATGTTTAAGATAGCTAAAGCAATGATGTCTGAACTTGGGGCATCTTTTATTTTTACAGGAGAAGTAATAGGACAGCGCCCTATGAGCCAGAGACATGATGCCATGAAGCAAGTAGCGAAACTGGCTGATGATAAAAATGAGAAACTTATCTTACGTCCCATGAGTGCGAAACTTATGGAAGAGACGACCCCAGAACTAAAAGGTTGGGTTGACAGAGAAAAACTACTTGATATCTCTGGACGTAGTCGCGAGAGACAACTAGCTATGGCAAAAGCGTATGGCTGGGAAGATTATGAGTCTCCAGGGGGTGGCTGTCTGCTAACAGAGTCACACTACTCTGATCGAATTAAAGAGTTTATCTCTTTTGATACTTTTGAACTGGAAGATATAGAGTTACTTAAGTTTGGTCGCCACTTTAGGCTTCCTGATGGTGCAAAACTTGCAGTAGGACGCAACAAAGAAGACAATGAAGGTTTGCAAACCATCCAGAGTGAAAAGTATATTACAGTTAAATTACCCATAGGTGGTCCTTTTTCACTTTTAAGTGCAGGTGCAACTAGGGAAGACAAAGTTTTGGCTGCAAAATTAGCCATAACTTATACAAGAAGTTCAGTCGAAGAAAGCTATGATGTTGAGGTTGGGGAGGAGATGATAGCCACCTCTCCTTTCGCAGAAAAAAAAGAAGCACAGCGGTATTTTTTCAATACTAAATAAATAGAATATAATTAAAGGAATAAAAATGACAGCATCAGCAAGACACATATTGGTAAGTGATAAAGCGTTATGTAGCGAGCTAAAAGAGAAGATTAATTCGGGTAAAATTACTTTTGAACAAGCGGCAAAAGAAAATTCAACTTGTCCATCAGGTGCGCAAGGTGGAGACTTGGGAACATTTGGTCAAGGTCAAATGGTGCCAGAGTTTGATAAAGTAGTTTTCAATGATGAGGTAGGTGTGGTTCATGGTCCAGTACAAACACAGTTTGGATATCATCTTCTTGAAATAACAAAACGTTCATAGTTTCAGCTATTAAAGGGTAGGATTAATCTACTTTTTGATAGAATCTTTTTCTAAATCTTGGGGCATTAGCTCAGCTGGGAGAGCGCTTCGCTGGCAGCGAAGAGGTCATCGGTTCGATCCCGTTATGCTCCACCATTCATACACCCCTTAATCACAGACTTTGAAGTGTAGCATTGTCTTTAGAATTTAAAAATATACAAATCCGTCAATCTGACATACTTTTCTAATTAACCAATATAACTTGCTACAATCACATTATGATTTTACACCTAGACTTAGATTGCTTTTTTGCTGCTGCCCACAGAATTAATAATACACAATTAGACAATATCCCCATAGCAGTTGGTGGAAGAAGTAATCTCAGCATCTTTGACAGAAAAAAAGAGATAAGACATCTCAGTGCCATAGAAGGTGCATTCACAAGTTCCATACTCAGCAGTAATGGAGATAAAACATTCAAAGAGTATTTTGTAGATCCTAATGGAAGAGTAAGAGGTATTATTACTACATCCTCTTATGAAGCAAGAGCCTTTGGAGTAAAAACAGCGATGCCTGTAGCCGAAGCATTAAGATGGTGTCCAACGCTCACTATGCTTCCACCTAACTATCCTCACTACCATGAACTGTCACACAAACTAAAACTGCTTCTTGAAAAAGAAATACCTTCCATTGAGCAGTTCAGCATAGATGAATTTTTTGGTGATGTGACAGGCTGGATAAAAGATGAAGAGGTAGTAGCGTTTGCAACTAGACTAAAGCAACAAATCAAAGATGAACTTGGATTACCTATTTCCATAGGCATAGCAAAAACCAAATGGATTGCAAAACTAGGAACAAATGCTGCCAAACCAAATGGAGTAAAGTTCATAAGACCTGATGAAGTAGATGGCTTCATCAAAAATATTCCCATTAAAGAGTTCCCTGGCATCGGAAAAGGATATCAAGAAAAATTATCCCAAAGAGGGATCTGTACGCTCGGAGATATCAAAAGCCGAAAGGATCTCTTCTATTCTTGGGGCAAACCAGGGAAGCAACTCTATGATCGTATATGCGGTATAGATAATGAGGCAATAGCATTAGCACATTCTAAAAAGTCTATAGGACTTGGTAGAACTTTTGATCCAGAAGCCAATCGCGATGAGATCAGAAGAAGGATCACTATATTATGCAGACACCTGTCTTTTCTTGCCCATAAAGGCAAACATAACCCTATGACCTTTTC
>JAUXGC010000082.1 GCA_030622375.1 Sulfurovum sp. | reverse complement strand
TTTTTCTTGACCTAAGCGATAGAGTGCAAAATCATATTTAATGGGATCACTGCTATCAAATTTTCTCAAACTATCAGTTGTTTCAATCACAGCTTTCATATTGTAACTTTTAGACTTAAGTAGCCCCAACTCTTGGGCCAACCTAAAAGTATGTGTATCTAGTGGCATTAGCAAATCTTTTTTGTCTATTTTAGACCATAAACCCATATCTAAATTATCTTTACGCACCATCCAACGCAAATACATCATATAACGCTTATATGCACCTGCACTACTGACTTTTTTTGGCACAGAACCGATGAGAAAATTATACCCTTTTGTTGTGTGAGGATATATAGACCTTAGCGTATCTATAAAGTTCCATAGCCCATCTAAGATATTGTTCTCTCTCTTATATCCTTCATAAAATATATTTTCAATGCTATCTACAGATTTTAAACGTTTAAGTGCAATAAAAAGTGCGCTTACATCTTCAGGTTTTTGAAAACGATAGTAAGAGGAGAAAAGACTCTTTTTAATCATCTCTTCATCCGAATCCAGTAAAGAAAAATCCAAACTATCCAAAAATTTTACAATAGATCCAGCATTACCATAAGCAAATAGGGCACAAATAAGTGCGATAGACTCATTTTGATATTTAGAAGCTATTAGAAGTGGGTCTGGTTTTTCGTAAGAGAGTTCAGATAGACTATTTCTCTTTTCAACCTCTTCATCTAAAAGGATGTGTATTCTAGATCTATTTGGCAGACTATGCTTCTCTATAACTAAAGGTTCAGATGAGGATTGAAGTGTAAAATGTTCGCCTAAATAATGTTTGCGTACATTTTCATTATTGGCAATCTCTTCACTTGTGCCTTGTGCAAACATTTCACCTGAACGCATAACATAAGCTCTATCACAAATATGAAGTGTTTCACGCACATTATGGTCAGTAATCAAAATGCCCATATCAAGCTCTACTAACTGTTTAATAATATTTTGAATATCAGTAACTGCAATAGGGTCAACTCCGGCAAAAGGCTCATCTAGTAGTAAAAACTTTGGTTCTCCTACTAACGCTCTGGCAATCTCAACCCTTCTTCTCTCTCCACCACTCAGACGAATTCCTTGACGGTTACGGATAGGTTCTATATTGAAAATTTCAAGTAGTTTTTCTATGCGAGGCTCTATCGTCTCTTTTTCTAGATTAAGCGCTTCAGCTGCTATAAGAAGATTCTCTTCAACAGTAAGGTCTTTAAATATACTTGACTCCTGAGGCAAGTACCCTATCCCCATCTGTGCACGCTTGCTGAGTGAAAGTTGAGTTATATTTTCACCATATAAAAAAACTTCTCCATCTGTAGCTCCAGTTAATCCACATACCATATAAAACGATGTTGTTTTTCCTGCACCGTTGGGTCCCAAAAGTCCAACCACCTCTTTACTTTTTACAGTAAGAGATATGTCGTGTACTATCTTAGTCTTTTTAATGATTTTAGAGAGATTTTTAGCTTCAAGTATGTGCATTATGTTTCTATCCTATATATTCTACTATTTTTTTTAAGTTCAATATCTATTGTGATGATATTATATCCTACACCTTCTAAAAATGTTTTAAGCTTGTCTGAACCCCACTCTACCATATGCCAACCATCTTTCTCAAACTCTTCAAAAAGTCCAAGTTGCATAAACTCTTCATAACTTAAGCGATAGAGATCATAATGATACAGCCCTTCGCCATAACAGTGCTGCAGAGAAAAAGTAGGAGAAGTTACTTCTGCCTTTATTCCTCTCTCTTTAGCTATGGCTTGCGTAAGTGTTGTTTTCCCTGAAGCCAAATCACCTCTTAGAAAAATTATTGCATCTTTAAATAGTGTATCATTAAGATACTCTGCTACTTTATTGAGATCCTCTAAAGATGCTACAAGCTCTTTTGTCACCTAAGACAACTCTCTGCTTACCTTGGAGATTAACTCTAAATGTTCTCTAGCTTTTCCACTATCAATCCCATCTTTTGCTATGGCTATGGCTTCTTTTATATCTCTGACGCTACCATCTGCAAAAAGTGCAAAAGCAGTATTGAGTAGTACTATATCTCTTTTAGCCCCAACCTCTTCACCTGAAAAAATATCTTTTATTATATTTGCATTATCTATGGGTGTTCCACCCAAAATAGCCTCTTTTGGAGCTAATTTAAATCCAAACTCTTCTGGGTTTATAACTCCTTGAGAGACAATACCTCCCTCTACATAAGCAAACTGTGTCGTTGAAGCCAATGAAATTTCATCCATACCGTCATCACTGCTTACCACAAAAGCCCTCTTTACATCAAGTTCTAAAAGAGCTTTTGCTATTGGTTCTATGTAATTAGGAGAAAATACACCTAAGAGGTATTTTTTTGCACTTGCTGGGTTAGTAAGAGGCCCCAATATATTAAAAATAGTTCTATGGTCTATAGACTTTCGTATAGGCATAATATGTTTCATCGCAGGATGATGATTCATCGCGAAAATAAAACAAAACCCACTCTCTTCTAACATCTTGACTTGCTGGGAAGGGGTCAAATTTAAATTAAATCCCAAAGCTTCTAGCACATCAGCAGAGCCAGAACTGCTTGTAATACTACGATTTCCATGTTTTGCCACTACACAGCCTAATGAAGCTAGAAGTAGTGAAACCGTAGTAGAAATATTAAAGCTTCCACTCTTGTCTCCACCTGTTCCAACTACATCAATAGCTCTCTCCTGCAACTCTTTGGATATAGGTAATTTGACAGAGAAGTCCCGCATAATAGAAGCAGCCATAGCAATTTGAGCAGCTGTTTCACCTTTTTCATAAAGCTTAATCAAGAGTTCTCTTGCATCTTCTGTAGATAATTCATTGTTAAATAATTTTTCAAATTTTTGTTTAATATTCATTCTTCTCTCCGTAGGGTGTTGTCTCCCAACAACACTTTTTTAAGCATTTATTATACATGGTGTTGTGAGGGCACAACACCCTACAATTCTTTTACATACTCATCTTTTTTACTCTTAGGTATTGTCTTGGTTGTCGGAATTTGAAGTACCTCGTAAGACTTTGCACCTTTAAGGTATTCTATCGTAATCTTATCTCCAATGGCAACATTTTTAGAAGCTTTAACCTTTATATCATTTACTAAAACAACACCGCTTTTGAGCATATCTGTAGCAACAGTACGACGCTTGACTACATTGGTTGCACTCATCCATTTATCTACTCTCATTGGTATTCCTTTTTATTTATTTATTGGTGTTGTGGGGGCACAACACCCTACACTTGTTTGAACATCTCTTCTGCTAACTTGGCTTCCATGATGCCTTTCATGGTAATCTGTTCGTTGGAAATATATTGTTCTTCTGTAAGCATTTTAAAGACTTTTTTACACTCTTTCATGTCAAACATACCTGTTTCAACAAGCATGTTTTGTACATCTTTAAGTGTTTCATCTGCTTCTTTTTTCATGAGTGCCAAAAGACACACACGCTCTACTACATTTTCCTCATTCATATCTTAATGTAAATCCGCATTTAACTTCACTTCTCTTGTGCTTCTTCTAGCAATAACCTCACCTGTTGTAGAGTTTTGTCTAAAGTGAACACCATCAAGCCCTTGAAGCTCTTCACCTTTAAAAGTTGTTTTACTCTCAAGTGTTTTATCTGGATTTGCTGTTTTAATTTTTTCCAACTCTTCTGGAGAAATTTTAATTTTTGTACCAGCCAAAATAGTCATACCTGCATCTATAATACAAGCATCTCCAAGAGGAATACCTGTTACTGAATTTGCACCAAGAAGTGTATTTTCACCAATACTGATAGGGTTACCGTCTGTACCGCTAAGCACTCCAAGGATACTAGCTCCCCCTCCTACATCTGAACCGGCACCAACGATAGCCGATGATGATATACGACCCTCAACCATCACAGCTCCAAGTGTACCCGCATTGAAGTTAATATATGACGCACCTGGCATTACAGTTGTTCCAGCAGCAAGTTGCGCTCCCATACGCACTTTTGAAGCTTCCAAAATACGGGTATTGTCTGCAGGTATGACATGTTGTAAAAATCTTGGAAACTTATCTACACTATCTACTGTTGGGTATGTGCCATTAAGTTTCATCTCTATCTCATTATCTCTGAGGTAATCTAGCTCATAAGGGTTATTTCCAACCCATGCCACATTAGACAAGATCCCAAAGGCACCATCAAGATTTATCTTTCTTAGCTCAGCTTTGTTTTGAGATAAAGCATAGAGCTTCAAATATACTGCCTCTACACTCTTTGCGGGGGCATCTTCAAACAGAAATACAATTCTAAAATCTTTGCCTATATCTTCCATATTTGACAACACTTTAATCACTTGTACATTTCTATGTGCATCCCCTGTAGCTTCTGTCACATAAGGAGCAAAAGCTGCCATAGCATTTGCCACAAAGTTATCGTTAATAGTTGCTACAAACTCAGAACCTGAAAAATCTACACTACATTTTGACTCTTCAAGTGCCCTAATAAAAACGGCTGCCGAACCAAAGTTCTCATCCCAATTCATCAGTCCAAAGTTTGCCTGAAGAACCTTCTCTGCATTTTTTTGACCTCTATCTACTCTTGCTATACCAAATGCCATGGGTGCTCTATATCCCACTTGAGAAGTAACTTCCTCTACTAACTGTTTAAATTCTTCTTTACTTGTTACTGTTTCCATTGCCATAAAAAATACTCCTAAATTTTGATTATTTTACTCTATAAGAGATTATACTTTATTTTATTTAATAGCGATTTAATAAGTTATTTTCTGTACAATTATAATCATGAAACACTTACGAGGCTACACCAAACGTTATTTCTCTCTAGCAATCATTGCAATGTACTCAACGCTGCATAAGCTAAGTAGAGTTGATAGTAACTACCAGTACCATAAATTTGCCTTTAAAGTACAAGAGTACAAAACATCCCCACCTACTACACAAACTTCATAATAAAACAATAAATTATTATATGTAGGGTGTTGTGTCCTCACAACACCACTAACGTACATATACTTTATCTTATCTAGCTTTTTATAAGTAATGTAGGGAACAAAATACCCTGCAATTATAAATACAATTAATACTCATTAGGACAACAAATGACAATCAAATCACTTAGTCTAGCAGTATCGGCGCTGCTTATTGCAACAAATATTTATGCCGAAGAGACACTGGAAGAGATTACTGTTACCTCTGCAACAAAATCAAAACAAAACATCAATAGCATTACATCAAACATTAACATCATCACTTCCCAAGAGATAGAAGATAGAGGTTTTACTACTGTCTCACAGGCACTGGGTTCCTTGGCTGGCATCTCTTTGAGCTCCAATGGAGGATTAGGAAAAACAACATCTGTCTATCTTCGTGGATTTGCGTCTAAAAGAACTCTTGTACTTATAGACGGCATACGCTACAACGATATTACTTCTATCAGTGGTGCACCTTTTGCCCACCTTATGATGAACGACATAGAGCAGGTAGAAGTTGTCAAAGGGGCACAATCTGGTATTTGGGGTGCGGATGCCAGTGCTGGTGTCATAAATATAATTACCAAAAAGGCAAAAAGTGGGTTACATGGTTTAGTATATTTTGAGAAAGGGAGTTTCAATACAGAAAGATATGGTGCAACACTCTCTTCCAAAACAGACACTTACAACTTCAAAATAAGTCATAATGTGCTAAATACAGATGGCTTTACAGCACAGGCACCCAAAGATGAA
>JAUXGC010000005.1 GCA_030622375.1 Sulfurovum sp. | reverse complement strand
GCTGACCGTGTGCTGAAGGGTGCTGAGGACCAAAGTTGATGACCATTGTATTGTCATCACGCTCAAAGTTTAGGTTTTCAAAAAATGGGGTTAATTTATTGGGTTGTTGCATCTTCTCTCCCTATCTTCTCTCATCTAACTGTTTAGACGATGTATTGTAATCTACCAATAGCGTATCACTGTACTCTATAGCCTTCTCTTTTTCTCCATCAGATATATCTGCCCCCAACGGCACTTCATAACCTACTCTTGAGAAACGTTTTGTATCATATCTATCAATACGTGCTGGATCTCTATTTTCAGGTCCTATCACATCTCTATATTCTTTACCAAAAATTTTATCTACCTCATACCATGAAGCAAAATCATCGCCTATCAGAGGGTATGTTTTAAGCAGAGGGTGTCCTTCCCAGTCATCAGGCATAAGAATACGCTTCAAGAAAGGATGGTTATTTACTTTTATACCAAACATATCAAACATTTCACGCTCTGCAAAGTTTGCAGATTTAAAAAGTGGACAAACACTCTCTATGGCTTCACCATCTTTAATACGACACACAACTCTTACTCTTTTAGCTTCAGTAATATTTAACATTTGATAAAAAAGTTCAAACTCTCCATCTTGTGCCAAATAATCCACTGCACTCTGCTCAGAGCATTGCGTGTATCCGCACTTTTCTTTGAGTATTTTAAGCACATTAAAGTTTTCGGTTGCATTAATATGCACTATAAGTTGCCCTACCTCAACATAAGACTCTTTTGCTTTTCTACCCAAAGCTTTGACAACAGATTCAAAATGACTCTTCTCTTCTACTTTAGATCTTGGCACACGAGGTGCAACCCAAAATCTATCTGTATAATATGATTTGCCTTGAACATTATCTTTTGGTGTATATTTTCTCATCAGACTAACCTCAAGTTTTGTTTTGTATTGTTATTCATGTTTGCAGACTCTTTTCTAATCTTCTTTTGCAGCATCATCATTGCATATTGAAGCGTCTCTGGTCTTGGAGCACAACCAGGGAGATAGATATCAACAGGGATAATACGATCAACCCCTTGTACTGTTGCATAAGTGTTAAACATACCGCCCGTATTGGCACAACTTCCCATAGATATAACCCATTTAGGTTCTGTCATCTGATCATAAAGTCTTCTTGCAAACTCTGCGTGTTTCTTAGAGAGTGTCCCAGCAAGTATCATAACATCCGCCTGTCTTGGTGACGCTCTAAAGATAGTGCCCATTCTATCGAAGTCATAACGACTTGCTCCAGATGCCATCATCTCAATCGCACAACATGCGAGTCCATAAGTGAGTGGCCAAAGTGAGTTTGAACGCCCCCAGTTTACCAAATGATCTACCGTAGTCAATGCTATCGGTAAGCCAGCTGAACTGGCATAATTTACTTGATGCTGTGCCATTCAAGTGCTCCTTTCTTCCATGCATATATAAAACCAATTGTAAGTAGTACAATAAATAGTATCATTTCCACAAATCCAAACCAACCAAGCAGTTTAAAGTCAATTGCCCATGGAAACATAAAGATAATTTCTACATCAAACAAAATAAACAGAAGTGCTATCAGGTAAAACTGTACTGATATGACATTGGGCTGTTTTGTAACCTCTGGTCCACACTCATAGATGCTGAGTTTAAGCTTTTCTGTATCAAGTTTAGCGAGTTTTCTACTGACACGTCTTGCCAAATACAGTGTGGCTGGAAATGCTACAGCTGTCAATATAAACAAAACAAATACACCGAAATATGGATGCCCTGTACTTACATGAGTCATATTAATCCCTTAACTATATTAATTCTTCTCTCAAAGATAACGAGAGTATTCTCAGAATATTACCTTTATATTATCTGAAACATAGTTAAAGTATTTGTGGCTATAAATGCTTTAAAAAATTAGTTTTAGAGGATGTAACTATGTGAAACAAAAAAGCTGTTACAATACTCTAAAAATTATGGAGCTTATTATCACAAGAATTAAAATACAGCACAAACGAAATACTACATGTTAAGTCGTAAAAATTATACAAATATACTTTACTATATAGCCATGGTAGGATTGGTTGTTTGGTTTGCCTATACCAAAGGATGGATACTTGCCAACTTTGAATCTATCTCTGCAAAACAGGCTTATGTACTTATGGAAAATGACCAGAATGTAACACTTTTGGACGTGAGAACCATAGAAGAGTTTAAAAGTCATCATGTTAGAGATACCAAACTAATCCCACTTGAAGAACTGGAGAAAAACTTAGAAAAACTTCAAGCCGATAAAAACAAAAAGATTCTTGTTTATTGCCAAACAGGAAGAAGAAGCGTAAGTGCTTCACGCATCTTAGAAAACAATGGGTTTATCCCCATAAATATAGAAGGCGGAATCATTGCTATGAAACATGTGGGGTTTGAGATACTTAAGTAGGGCTCTTCTTAACACTTTTATATAAAAGAAATATTTAACCTCTTGCCTAAAGCTGTAGCTGCTGCCTCCAGCGTATTTAATGTGAGAGCATTATTCTCAGGATTCAATAATCTATTTACCACTATCCTACTTGTATTCATCATCTCAGCCATTTTTGTTTTACTTACATTTTGTAATTTCATCTCCTGAGCTACCTGATAAGCAATGACTCTTTTTGTTGCCATATCATTTACTTCAGCATAGAGATCTTCTTCTTTTAAAAAATCATCAAAATTACTTCCTTGATGTTCACTCATAGTAAATCCTTTCTTCTTTTAATTGCTAAATCCAACTCTCTCTTTTCAAGCTTTTGCGTCTTTTTTATAAATCCATGTAGGAGTATCATCTTGTCATCAGAGATAGTAAATAGTATTCGTGCAATACCATCAGATAAATTTGTACGCACTTCCCAAAGCTTATTTTTTGTATCTACTTTTTTAATGAGCGGCATACCTATTGGCCAACCATACTGTGCTGTTTTTATATCTGAGCCAATAAGTTTTTTATACTCTTGTGGTAAAGATAGAAGCCATTCTCTTACAGGTTCATTGCCCAATGAAGTTCGATAAAACAGAACTTGCAAAATGATATTTTTATCATTCATAAGAATTGTACCTAAAATGGTACGTTTTGTCAATATTGGTGCCAATTGTTATTTGCATCATTTACCCTCATAAATAGAATTAAATAACTTTAACACAAAAGAAAATAATGCCTTGAAAATATGGCAAATTGTCATATTATTCTCTCGTTACACTTTTTTAAGGTGTAATGCCTACATCACTTTAAATATAGAGTAACTTCATGCTGATAAAGAAGAAGTGTAAGTGCATCACGCATCCTAGAAAACAATGGGTTTATCCCCATAAATATAGAGGGTGGGATTATTGATATGAAACATGTGGGGTTTGAGATAGTGAAGTAAAGCTTAGTTCCACTGCACTTTAGGCTCTATATGTTTCTGTGCACAATCAGATAAATATGAGTTGATAAGACTTTGATAGGGTATGCCTACTTTTTTTGCAAGTGTTTTAAAGTAGTCGATTGTATCTACTTCTATGTTAATAGAGATTTGTTTTTTTACTTTTTGTGTATACGGGTTTTGTATTGAGTTGCTAAAATCATATTCTTTTCTCATGCCAAAAACTCCTTGTATTGTTTTTCTTCTATTTTTGTAGACTTTCTTGCGCTTATGCTGCGTATATTTTCTTCATCATCTCTATAACAATGCACTACAGTTAAAATCTTTGACTTAGCACTCAGTCCAAGCAAGATAAACCTCTCTTCCTTTTCACTATGGTCAGGGTCTGAAAGTAAACGTGCATTTTCATCTTCAAATACCGTTCTAGCCTCATCAAATGTGACCTTGTGCTTGATAAAATTAGTTTGGGCTTTATGTATATCCCAAGTAAACCTTATCTTTTCTATCATTATATTATAATGATTTTATATTTATTTGTCAATAGTCTCATCATTATCTCCTTTTTGACTTTAAAGGAGTATGGCACAGTTTTTTCAGAAAAAGAGAAAATATGTCAAATTGTAATATTTCTAATAGTTATGCACTACTTTATTTTTCCCTCGTTACGTCTCTCCTGAGGCGTAATGCATACTTTATAACTCAAATTTAATATCAGCAAGTTACACCGCTAGGTGGCTAGCACAAAAATGAATATATTTACCATCTAACGATGGATTAAAATTTATTTGATAGTTATAATTTAAGTATGCATTACACCCTAGAAAGGCGTAATGAGAAAGTATAGAAGGTGGGATTATAGCGATGAAACATGTGGGGTTTGAGATGGTGAAGTAGGGCTATTTTTTAGAAAACCCACTTTTCTTAACTATCTTTTTTTCATCTGAAATAAGTTTTCTCTCTACTTTTTTTACATCTTCTTCTGGAGATAGTTTCTCAGGGGTAATACCTCTTGAAACAAGTGTTTCCCGTACTGCTTTGTTGTTGACAATATGTTCTGCCGAAATCTCTTTTTCAGTACATATGATTTTTTCTTTGGCATTAAATATGGTAATTTCTGTGGCAAAGTCTTTTGCTTTCAGAAGTATAGTTGGCATAAAGTCTGCTAAAGGTTTATTGCCTACATTCCATTTATCTTTCATCTGTTGAGTACTTTTGCTAAACAAAGCATAGTCGCCTTTACTACGGATTAATCCAAAGTTTTTATTGCCACCTGTTTGCTCAAAAATAACTTGTGAAAGTTCCTTTTCTGTACCCTTTAACTTTGCTCTAGCTTGTACTCGTTCATACTCCAGTATATTTTGCTCTATCAGTTCAGCTTTTCTAGTTTGCATAGCAAAGTAAGTTTGTGCAAAGGCTATCTCTTTTTTACTACTATCTCCATTTTGAGCTATGAGATAACAGGCATACCTGGTAAGCATAATGTCATCTATCTCTTTTGTAGCTCTAGAGCCTATTTGAACCATTTTCCCGATATCAGCAAAATGGTCTATTATATCTTGTCCCGATAACTCACAAGCTGTTTTTGATTTTAAAATAACATTTTTAAAATTATCCCACTTTGTATAACCCAATAGCTGTTGCAAATCTCTTGCCAACCAAAATTCAATACCTTCTTCTGTTTTATGAGAAAAAGCTTCAAAATTGTTTGTAAGTGAGTGAATTACTTGTATTTTCAAAGTTTATATCCTTTAGCATTTTAGAGAGTATGGCATAGTTTTTTCCATAAAGGTAATAATATGTCAAATTGTAATATTATTATTTTCTCGTTACACTTTTTTAAGGTGTAATGACTACATCACTTTAAATACAAAACAACTGCAACTACATCGCTAGATGGAAATAGAACATATCAAACTTATAAACCATCTAACGATGGAGAAATAATGAATAATAGATTAGATTAAGATATGCATTACGCCTCAGAGAGACGTAACGAGAAAAAGTCCTCACCATGCGATATTCTATCTCTAGTTTTTTTAAAATATTGGAAAGATTTGATATCACTGTCTTCTAATCTCCAAATAAATATGGAACACCAATGAAAACGCTGAGTAAGATTTTTTGCTTCTTTTGCCAGTTCTGATAAAGAATTCAAAAAAGATTTACTTGACCTAACTGAATTATTATTGGATTTGTCAACTAAAGATTGAAAATCAATTTTTTTGAATGTTTGATGTGTATATCTTTCAATAAAAAATATAAAATATAAAAATTGTTTTAACTTATCCTTTTCATTGATAGCAGTATAAAAACTACGGCTAGATTTTTCATCAAGTTTATTGTATAGCGTTGAAGAGGCTTTTAATAATGTGTTTAGCTTATCTATTTTCAGCATATAAGACGATGAAGCATTACCGTGCATCTCTATTTTTATATCTTCTAAAGCTACACCTTCATCCGTTCTTCCCAATATATTCCGAGAGACAGGCAAGACATCAATTATTTGTTCAGTTGATGAAAGCTGACTCGAAATTGCAGTTATTATTGAACATAGGTCTGTATTTTCCCAAATTTCTAATTCTTTTCTTGCATTAGGAAAACCATCATAAATTATTAGTGTTTCATTATTTACTTTCCTGTGTCCACCTTCAAGTTGATGAAATTGAGTTGAACCATACTTAATAAAAAGAAACGGGGAAGAAGTTTTATTTTCTTTTTTCCACAACTCTTCATCCTCTACAAAATTATCGCTAAATAATATTTGTGATATCTTATTAATACTATTACCAATCACTGCAATACAATTATCACCATATTGCATCAATGAAGTTTCATTACTTTCTTCTGATTCTTCTAATGCAAATCCTTGAATGGAGTAGATTTTAACTAAAACAAAATTTGCATTTAGTATGTTTTCTTTTGAATATTCTTTAAACCCAAGTGTGTCTAAACCTAGTTTTGTCATCATCCCTCCACCGCCAAAATCTCATCCTCACTCAACCCATAAAGTTTATACACCATCTCATCTATTTGCTTATCTGTTGTGTCTATTTTGGCTTTTATCTCTAGTAGCTCTTTTTGATAACTCTCAAAATACTCTTCCCATTCGTCTTGCTCTTTTAGGGCTAAGGTTACTTTTTTCTTTTTTAGTTCTTTGAGGAGTGTTTTGAAGTCTAACTCGTAGAAGGCTTCTAGTTTTTTACTTAGTTTTTCTAAGTCGTAGTTATCTTTTACTCTTTTTAGGAATTTTATTTTTTTGGTTTGGAAGGTTTTATTTAGTGCTAACATTATATTTGCTTTATCTACAAATAGTTTTTCTACTTCAATTTTTACCTGTGGAATCGGTAGTTTTTCAATATAAATAGTAAAATGTCTCAATCCACTTTTTCCTAATTGTGCAGAAATGGTAGAGAAATAATACTGCATAGAAGAAGAATTCAATACAGATAAAATATATTTTGAATCTGTATCTAAAAAATAAGCTGTATTTGTCATAAAATATGAGTTGTCATCATACACAAATGAAAGTTTTGAATTTATATCAGGATAAATAATTTTATTTTGAAAAAATCTATTAACATAAGCACAATTTCGTAAATTGTATGGAGTATCTCCCTTATCATATCTCTTAATTAATTTCTCTTTAAACTGCTTTAAATATTCTTTAATAGCTGGGTACTCATTTACATCTATTTTATCTGTATCCTTGTATCCATTATGCGTATTTATCAAATACAAATCTTGATATTCAATAGAATATCTTTTAACATCTCTACCTCTCAATACTGGCTCAATAATATCAGCACTTTTAGCGTCTTGTTGAATGAGGGCATCTCTTGTTATTTTGTCAATAAGAAAAGCATTATTAAATCCTGTCTTGATACCGTAGTTAATTTCAATATCCCAATCTTTAAGAGGAATACCTACTGCTTCAACTTTCTTTTTAATTGATTGTTCAATCGGACTGGAAATAGTCCAAATATCTTCAGCACATTCAGAAACAATAACACTTTTATTTAAATAACTTTCAAAGCCTAAAAATTCTTTCTCTTTAGACAAATCCATTCCTACAAGATTGCACTTCTTCGTATTTGACTTCTGAGAAATTAAAATATTTGAATCAACTGTAGCAGATTCAAAGATACCGCTACCCAAATCTATCAATATTTTCGGATTAGACTCATCAGATAAATACTTACGCAAACTCTTTCCATAGTTTGCTCTCATCCATTTATTTGAAGTGATGTAACCTAGTAATCCATTTTCTTTTAGGAGTTGATTTCCCAACTCATAAAAAAGTACATACAAGTCACCAGTTTTTTCATATGTTTGATAGTTTTGTTTTTTTAATACATTAGACATTTCTCCCATACTTTGTAACTGTACATACGGCGGATTCCCAATCACAACATCAAACCCACCCTGTGCAAACACTTCAGAAAACTCCTCTTCCCAAACAAAAGCATCATCTGCTACAGATTTATCGTCTATGAGTGAGTTTCCTACCTTTATCTTATCTGCCAACTTATTTAGCTTTCTTCCACTCTCTACGGTTCTAAGCCACAAAGAGAGTTTGGCTATCTCTACTGCTTCTGCGTTGATGTCAACTCCATAAAGGTTGTTTTCTAGTATGCCCTTTTTTACATCATACAGCCCAAGTACAGAGCCACCCATTAGAGTACGCATACCCTCATCTATAAAGTTATGCTCTTCTAGCAAATAGTTCAACGCTTGGTTGAGAAATGCACCCGAACCACAAGCTGGGTCAAGGATTTTCAGCCCTAGTAGGTACTCACGATAAGACTCAAGAGCATCTTTTTGTTTTGTCTCACTTTTATTTAGTTTTTTAAAATTTTTAGGTAATTCTATCTCCATATTGTCAAGCCCAAGCTCTACTTTTTTAGACTGACAAAGTGAGCCTAGAGTATTGTCAACTATGTATTTGGTGATGTACTCAGGCGTATAAAACACACCATCTTTTTTACGCTTAGAGTGTTTGGTATCAAAGTCTGCATCTTCTATGCGAGCCTTTAACTCCTCTATGTCATTGAGTGAATTCTCAAAAATATGCCCTAAGATGTTTACATCTATGTCAGAGTTAAAATCATAAGCACTCAGAGCCAACGGACAAGCATTTATCACATCATTGTCAATACGTAAACCCTCAAGCAGTTCATCCATAGCAAACAGACCACCATTGTACTCTGGTATGTTTAGCTTCTTGTTTCCCTTGTTTATAGCGTTAAAGTAAATCTTATAAAAGTGCCAAAGCTCTCTGTCTTCTATGTCACCTTTATAGTGATCTATGATGGATTGTATGGTGTTTGGTGGGAGTATCCCTCTGTCTTCTGCAAAAAATATAAACACCATCCTATCTAAGATGGTTTGCGTCTTTTCAAGTAGTATATGTTTGTCAATTTTTGGGTTGTTTTGTATGATGTTATCAAAAAGATTTACTCTTAGATTTGCATATTTTTTGTATAGTTCATTAGAGATATTCTCCTCTTGAAGCTTGGACTGCTCTTTAAGTTGAAGAGGAACATCACTAAAGATACTCTCTTTTGACAGCAACACATAGAGTAAAGCAAAACGCTCCTCATCAAGACTAAAAAGGTTAAACTCTTCATATGCGTCTGAATGCTCCACATACAAACGTAACTTTTCAAAGTTTGAAGTGATGATGTACCTACAAGTGGGGTGGTTATGCTTATAGTTAAAAGCTTGATTGACTATCTTTTCCATCACTTTAGTTTTGGTAGATTTGAGCTCTATGACAGCTATAGCCTTACCATCTTTTAGCACTGCACCATCTGCTTTTTTACTATCACTAAGATTTTTAAACTCTGAAGTTAAGTTATACTCTGGTGTAGGGTTTAGAGTGTAACCCAACAGCTTTACAAATAAATCATCTAAAAACCCATACTGATACTGCTCTTCTTTAGAGATTTTGATATTTTCTATCTTGGGGATAAACTCTTGTTTATAAGTTTCAAAAACTTGCAGTATTGGGGTTTTGTCTATATTGTTAAGGTAGTGTCTAAGTACAGAGTTTTGAAAAAGTGCCATAAAACGGAGCCTATTGTATGATTTGGTTTAAAATATTATATCAAAAGATTTACCTCACCTCTTTAAGCAACCTATCATACACCTCTAGCGTTGTCTCAAAACTTTCGTGCTTGTTAGACTTCTGTTTTTTAAGCTCTACTTTCATAAGTTCTGTCAATTCTTTAAGTCGTCTACTTACTTCTCTTTTGCACCCTTTTTGTCCTCTTTCGTTACAGTTGTCTATAAGTATAATAATCTGCGGGAGAAGTGAAGCAGTGAGTTTGTTGTACATTTTACTATATGCACGCTCCTCTATAAACTTTTTTATAATCCTCTTTTGCTCTTTTGTGTATCCCCATACCTCATCTATGTATGCTATTTGGTCATTGATATGTTTATGTTTTTTATTGTCTTCTCTAAAACGCTTTTTTTTAATCTTTTCTAACTCTTTGTAGGTTTCACTTTGTGGCTGAAACCCTTTCCTTTTTTGTTGCCACAAAAGATACATCATCGCTAACAGAGCACTAAAGGCTAACCACATCAAAGCAGAGTGGTAAAAATAGCCCAAAAGTGACGTAAAAAATACAGTCAAAAGCAGAGAAAGGATTTGCATAGTCTAAACTTTAAACCCCATACTCTTAGAGCCTTCAAAACTAGAACCTAACTCTTTTTCTATCTCTTCTAAAAAATCATGATTGCCAAATAGGCTCTCTTCTCGTACAGCTACTTTATAGGCTGTGTTTTTAATGATGAGGTTTATCTGCCCACCTGTGAGTTCATGTTTGGCCAACTCTGCCATATCAAACCCTTCTTCATAGTCTGCATTTTCAGGGAGCATAAACTGCCAAAGTCTCAAACGCTGCTTTTTGCCTGGTTTTTTAAACTCTATCTTGTGGTTAAAACGACGAGAAAAAGCTTTGTCTATGTTGTCTAGCAGATTTGTTGTGGCTACTAGTATGCCTTCAAACTTCTCTATCTGTTCTAAAAAGATATTTTGCATTTGGTTATGCATTTTATCGGCAGAACTGCCTGCCCCTTGGCTTCTTGAGCTTAAAAACTGGTCTGCTTCGTTGAGTAGCAAAATAGGCTCTACTTTTGCTTTTTTGCTTAACTCTTTAAAATCATCAAATATCTTACGTACATTTTTTTCACTCTCTCCTACATACATAGATAAAATCTTAGAGCAGTCAAAAGAGAGTATGGGCTTTTTAAGTGTTTTTGCTAGACTCATCGCTGTCATAGTCTTACCTGCTCCAGCCGCACCATAGAAAATAATACGCGCATCTATGCCTTTACGCTTATCTTTAATGCCCCACTCTTTTAGTTTTTTAAATACCTCTTTGTCAACTTGTTTGACAACATTGTTTAGTGTCTCTCTAGTTTTGGGGTTAAGCACCACATCATCAAGTGTGGTAGTTGGTTTTAAGTATTCAAAAAGCTCTTGCTCTTCTACGAGAGCGTCAAGTTTAAGCTTAGTCACTTTTTTGCTTTTTTTAGGATGAATAATACGCTGCATCACCTCTTCTTGCAAATAAAATGAACGGCTTACTCCTCCAAACATATTGAGTATCTCTTCATAATCTATAATATCTTCAGTTATCAGTCTCGCACCATCTTCAAGCAGAGCACGGTTTTTAATCTTCTCATACTCATCAAAACTTATAAGCTCTATGAGGGTATTCATATCTCTAAACTGTCCCTCTCCTCCACTATACTCCTCTTTTAGCAAGGCTAAAAAAATACGTTTCTCTTTTTCATCTAGCCCTTTCTCTTTAAAAAACTCTTCTACTACTATGGGTTTATCTGTCATCTTGACACGCTCTTGTATTCGAGTTGTTAAAAGTGTCAATTTATTTTTTAAACGCCCTATGCTCAGAGAGTTGTCGGCTAACCCCTGTTTAAATGTGGCTATCTTATGTAGCAAGGCAATCATATCAAATTGGTCTTGTAGGTACTCCAAATGGTCTGTGTACGGTTTGACTTCTGGAAGAGATATCTCCAATGAACCCTCTTCAAGCAGACGCAAAAGTGAAATACTTGGAGTTACAGAAGTCCCAATAAGCTCCAATCGTGAAGCCTCATGTGCTTTAAATTGTCCAAAACTCATCTGTATAATCCAGCCCAAATCGAGAAGATTTTTAACTAGCTCTAACTTTTTGAGATATGTATACTCCCCTAAAGAGAAGTTTTCTTGCAACATCTCTAACACAGGAACCTCTTCAGCTCCTTTTACATAACGTTTGCAGATATGCTGAATAAGCTCTGCTTCTTCTTTTGTGCATTTTAGATGCTTATAAATAGATGCCGCCTGTACATCTTTAGCTTTTATAAAGTCGATAAGGTATTTCAATAAAGTTCCTAATAAGGATATAGTATGTTTTAGTATAACAAATATTTGCTATACTTTGAATGATACTACAAAGGACTAGATAATGCGTATAATGTTAATGATAGCCCTAACTTTTTCTATAATAACGGCTGAGTATTATGACCAATATGTTCGTTGCGTAAGAGACAGCCAATAATTGATGTCATTATTTCAAAAGTTTTTTACTAAACCTAAATCTATACAACTTAGTGTTACTTCAAACAACGGGTTTCATCTTAGACCTGTTGCACAGTTTGTCTCTCTTGCTAAAACCTTTTCTTGTCAAATCACTGCTACATTTAAAGATAAAACCGTGGATGCAAAAGGTGTCAATACTCTCTTGTCACTCTCTTTAGAAAAAGGAGATAGTTTTACAATTACTTTAAGAGGTAAAAAATCAGAGGAAGCACTGAGTAAACTACATTTACTTTTTGAGAGCCTTATGGCTAACGAAAAAAAGGTAAAAAAGGTAAAAAAAGAGCTTTATAGTTACGAGGGTAATGCCATAGAAGGGGAGATAATATCAGAGGGTATTGCTATTGCTCCTACTTATCACTATAGTGCCAAAGAGATCCAGAATGAGAGCAGATTAAGCTTTCAAGAAGCCTTGCATAAAAGCTTAGATGAACTAGAAACACTTTACAGCAGAAACCAAAAAAATGATAATGCCACTATCTACCTTGCACAAAAAGAGCTGTTAACTTCACTAGGAGAAAAGAGTCAAACACTCACAAAATTTGAACAGCTTATAAAAAAAGAATCTGCACTACTTTTAGGAACAAAGCTTGACTCCAAAAGTAGTGATTATAAAGATTTGCTACAGCGTGTAAAAAGACATTTGGGTATAGAGATAAAGGTAACTTTCCCTAGCATTCCTTTTATCCTTTTCGCTAACGATCTGCTTCCTAGCGAAATTGACAACTTAACACAAACCCAAGTGGTTGGTGTTGTCTTGAAAGATACTTCTCTATATTCTCATACAGCTATACTACTTCGCGATACTGGCATGCCTGCACTCATCGCTGACATAACTCCACTTACAGAAAAAGCAGACATTATCTTAGACACTTACAGTGGAGTAGCAATTTGCAAACCCACTCCCAAAGATTTACAAAAAGCGACACACCGTTTACAAAAAAACAAAAAACAAAAAACAATGGCTCCAAAAAAACGCTTTGAGAATGCCAATACAAGAGAGGGTAAAAACATCAAAGTCTTTGCCAATATTGCTGATATAAATTCTGCCAAAACAGCTAAAAATGAGGGGGCTGAAGGCATAGGACTTTTACGGAGTGAATTTTTATTTAAAGAGGAAAAACCTACACTTGAGCTACAAACTAAAGCCTATAAAGAGATATTTTCACTATTTGATGATATTACTGTGCGGACACTTGACATAGGTGGAGATAAAGAGTTACCTTATATAAAATTACCTAAAGAAAATAACCCTTTTTTAGGCATACGTGGAGCAAGGCTCTTTAAGACACATCCTGAAATTATATCTGAACAGCTCCATGCTATTTTTATCGCTTCACAAAACAAAAGCATCAAAATTATGTTTCCTATGATAAGCAGCGTTAAAGAGTTTAATGACGCAAAAGAGTTTGCATACACTGTAGCCAAAAAGCATCAAATTGACATTTCTCAACTCCAATTTGGCATGATGATAGAAGTACCTTCTGTACTCTTCCTAATAGAAGATTTTAATGAAGTAGTAGATTTTTACTCCATAGGCACAAACGACCTCACACAATACCTTTTTGCCATAGAGAGAACTCACCCTACACTTAAAACAGATGCACTCTCTCCTGTTATATTTGATGCTATTAAAATGGTTGTCAAAAAAGCCACAAAACCTGTAAGTATTTGTGGAGAGCTAGCAGCCAATAAAGATGCTATACCAAAACTCTTAGAGCTAGACATGGAGACTCTCAGTGTTTCTCCTAAGAGCATAGCCCAAACAAAAGAGGAGATACGGAATGTTTAATATGTTACAAAAAATAGGCAAAGCCCTGATGACACCTATCGCAGTTCTTCCCGTTGCTGCACTACTGCTTCGTTTAGGATTTGGTGATATCTTTGATGGGCAGATAGCTCTTATTATGAAGAGTGCTGGTGATGCTATTTTTTCTAACCTTGATTTGCTTTTTGGTGTAGGTATCGCTTATGGTCTTGCAAAAAACAATGATGGGGCAGCTGCACTCGCTGGAGCTATAGGTGTACTCATAGCAAAATCGGTTTATCTTAGCATTGACAAAGATGTCAATATGGGTGTCTTTATAGGTATCATTATCGGGGTGCTTGCAGGGGTGCTTTATAATCGTTTTCATGATATTAAACTACCAGAGTTTTTAGGATTTTTTGGCGGAAAACGTTTTGTACCTATTATCACTGCTATCTCTGCCATATTTGTCGGGGTACTTGCAGGGCACTTCTGGCATTTTGCCCAAAGTGGTATAGATGTATTTTCAAATGCCATTATAGGGCTAAACGAGGTAGGTACCTTTCTTTATGGCGTACTTAATCGTCTTCTTATACCTCTAGGACTACACCACATACTCAACTCTGTCTTTTGGTTTCAACTAGGAGAATTCACCTATTTAAAAGATGGTGTAGAGGTTGTAGCCAATGGTGACTTGCACCGATTTTTTGCTGGAGATAAAACAGCTGGAGTCTATATGTCTGGTTTTTATGTGGTAATGATGTTTGGGCTTCCTGCTATGGCGTATGCCATATATTTGAATACTCCCAAAGGCAGTCGTAAAAAAGTAGGGGCTATCTTGGCTGGTGTTGCATTTACCTCATTTTTAACAGGTATTACAGAGCCTTTGGATGTTCTATTTCTCTTTGTAGCTCCACCTCTTTTTGTTCTGCATGCACTGCTTGCAGGTTTGGCTCTTGCAACAGCTCAAATGTTAGATATCCATGCAGGTTTTGGCTTTTCTGCTGGTTTTATAGATTATGTCATTAACTATAAACTAGCTACCAACCCTCTACTCATACTTCCATTAGGTGCCTTATTTGCTCTGCTTTATTTTACTGCAAGTTATTACACTATTAAAGTGTTTAGGCTGAAAATATTTGACGATACCCAAGAGGAGAACATTACTCACAAAAGTGATGAAGCACTCCTATTTATAGAGGCTTTGGGGGGCAAAGAGAATATCATAGATACAGATGCCTGCATCACAAGGCTTCGTATGGAAGTAAAAGACAGCAGTATTCTTTTAGATGAAACATTTATATCACTAGGGGCTAAAGGTGTGATACGCCCAAATAAAAAATCTATCCAAATTATTTTAGGTACAAAAGCTGAAAAGGTAGCAGAATCCATAAAAGAGTCTTTAAAATAAAAACCTCTTTATATCTACTTCTTTTTTGGTGATTTTAATACTACAAAAAATGCTACCAAAATAATGGCATAAACAATATAATAATATATATTATCACTCTGTGGCATTAGCTTACCTCCATGATAACATCGCCAATTTTGACGATATTTAATTTTTTTTCTATACTTCGAACATCACTCTCATCAGAGATGATAATAGGTGTAATAATATCTTTAGCATGCTCTTGGATATAAGACAAATCTGCACGAATTATCCCATCTCCAGCCTTCACTTCATCTCCCTCATTTGCAATACGTTTAAAACCTTTACCTTTAAGCTCTACAGTGTCCAATCCTATATGCACCATCACTTCTAAATCTTTGGTGCTTTTGATACTATAAGCATGATTTGTAGAAAATATCTTACTTACAACACCATCTATGGGTGCGGTAAAGATATTTGATACAGGCACAATAGCCACTCCATCTCCTGCAAGTTTTTGAGAAAACACTTCATCATTTACACTCTCAAGTGCTACAACTTCTCCATCTGCGGGCGCTTTTACTTCTCTTGTTTTACGTTTTAAAAATCCAAACACTTAATCCCTTTGATATTTAATTTCTCCAGCAACTATAGTTGATATGATACTAAAATTTTCATCAAATATAACGATATCTGCATCATAACCTTCTTTGAGTTCACCTTTTTTTAATCCTAGTCTTTGTGCAGGTATCTTTGTCACTGCATTAACAGCTTCAATAAGTGTCATAGAGGTAGCAGTTGTCATATTTTTAAGTGCCATATTTAGTTTCAGCACAGAACCAGCAAGCGTACCATCTTCAAGTGCTGCCTCGTCTCCATCTACTTTTACTTTATGTCCGCCCAAATCATAAGTACCACACTTCATACACCCTGCACGCATCGAATCAGTAATGAGAATTAGCTTGTCTCTCTTTACTTGATAAGTAAGCTCCAGTGCTGATGGGTGCGTATGTACAAAATCAGCGATAATATCACAACTTACCTCAGAATCAAAGACTGCTCCAACAATACCCGGCTCTCTATGATGATAAGAACTCATTGCATTAAAAAGATGTGTTGCATGGGAAATACCCCAAGAAAAACTCTCTTTACTCTTTTCGTAACTTGCGTCACTGTGCCCAATGCTTAAAATAATATAAGGATAACGTTCTGCTAAAAATTTGATAAAAGATTTTGCTCCTTGGATTTCGGGAGCAAGTGTAATCATTTTTACCTCATCTATATAATTTTCAATCAATTCAAAGTTATAAGACTGAACATACTCCTTATCTTGTGCCCCATGTTTGGAGGCGTTGATAAAAGGACCTTCAAGATGTGCACCAAGTATCTGCGCACCCGTTACACTTGAAGCATAATTTTGAATATTTTTTAAAGCATTGTCAATTTTTTCTGTTGACATTGTCATAGTAGTTGCCAAAAAAGAAGTTGTGCCTGTTTGCAACAAGGTGGAGGACATAGTCTCGAGAGCTTCTAGCGTTGCATCCATCACATCTGTACCACCAGAACCATGTATATGCAAATCTACAAATCCAGCACTGACATAATTGTCATCTGCATTTATAACTTTCATCTCTTTAAGGTTTGCATCATCTACAATCTTAACTATGGATTTATTAAATAATAGTATTTTACCTTCTACTATCTCATCTTGATATATTAATTTTGCATTGACAATAGCATTCATTTATCAATCTTTATCCTCTTTTAATCTCTCCTTGAGCACCCTCTTCAGTACTTTGCCTGTAGCATTTTTAGGAAGCTCATCTATGAAATAGATATGTTTTGGCACCTTGTAGTTTGCTAAATGTTCACGCAAATACTTTTTAAGTGCATACTCATCTATGGTCTCTACATCTTCTTCTAGCTCAACATAAGCTATAGGAACCTCTCCACTTTTATCGTCCACAATACCTATGACAGCCGAAGACATTACCCCTTTAAAAACATCTATAACCTCTTCTATCTCACGAGGATAAACATTAATGCCTTTTGAGATAATTAAATCTTTTTTTCTATCCACAATAAACAGAAAATTATCATCATCCATATAACCCATATCGCCCGTAAGCAACCAACCATTAACAATAGTCTCACTTGTTGCCTCAGGACGATTAAGGTAGCCTTTCATAATATTATCACCCCTGACTATAATATCGCCTATACCCCCTCTTGGGATTTCATTCATATCTTCATCTACAACTTTCATCTCATAGCCATGTAAGGCTGTTCCTACAGAGCCAACTTTCTGTTTTTTAAAAGTATTCATACTCACTGCAGGACTTGCTTCGCTAAGACCATAACCTTCAAGTAAGGTTGCTCTTTTAAACTTTTTTGCCATAGCCTCTATTGTTTTTGGCTGCAAAGCTGCTGCTCCAGAAACAAAGGCACGAATTTTATTAAACCACATAAAATACCATGGAAGGTTTGCTTTGGCTAAAGCATTGTAGACAGAAGGGATACCAAAAAAGAGTGTTACTCGTTTTGTCAATGTTTGCTTAAATATATTTGAAAATGGCTGAACTGATTTAATGATAACTATACTCATCCCCACATACATAGGAAGTATCAATCCTGCTGTAAAGGTAAAAGAGTGGAACATTGGCAGAAAAATAATTCCTCTATCTTTTGGTTTCACTTTTATAGTTATTGCGCCAGACATAGCATTTGAAAAAATATTTTTATGGCTTAGCATTGCCCCTTTTGGCTTACCTGTTGTGCCAGAAGTGTATATGATAACCGCTGTATCTTCAAGACCTAATTGCGTATGTTCTGCTACTGTGTTTGATTTTAAAGCATCTTTAAAAGAATGGCTGTCCTCACTTTTTGGTGACTCTTCTCCTTTCCATAAAATAAGCTGACAAAGACTGCTTGCTTTACTACCATTTACAACTTTACTGTATATCCCAGAAGCTATCAAAACACTGCTGCCACTATCTTCCAAGATATATGTAAGTTCATCCTCTTTCAAAAAAGTATTGATAGGAACAAGCACAGCCCCTATCTTTGAGGCAGCAAAAATTGTATAGATAAACTCTGGAGAGTTGCGTAAAAAAAGTGCTATTTTATCACCTTTTTTTACACCCTGTTCTACTAAAAATCCAGCAAGCCTATCTACCTTTTGGAGCATGTCTCCATAGGTAATTTTTTTATCATCAGAAAAAAGCGCTATTTTCTTTTTACGCTTTTTTGCTTGAAAAGTAATGAGTTCATAAAAGTTATTAAACTTGTACTCCATATTAGAACTCGTATGCCATACCTACAGTAGTCAAGATTGCTCCACCTTCATCAAACTCACCACCATTTGCAAGAATTTGATTAGGGTTAACTCCTGGCGTTACTGTTCTGCTCTCTTTGCTATCATACAAGAAAGCTGCCCCCCATGAAAGATTTTCTGTCTGCTGATATCGGAATCCCATAGAAATTATTTTAGCATCACTGTCAGGTAGCTCAAAACCTAGTGTACTTTCAGGCACAGGAGTTTCATCAATAGCAAATCCGGCCATAAGTGTAAGTTGGTTATCCATCTTTAGTGTTGCACCGATTCTAAATGTATCAGTATCTTCCCAGTTTTTTGATATAGGAGTATCAAAATAAGGCGTTAGTCCTCCTATGTTGGCTCCCCCATATTCAAAGTCTAATGATTTATACTCTGACCAATAAGTTCTTTCATAATTAAACTCTAGCGTAAATCTATCGTCCCATGTTTTAGATATTGCAAGATTAAGTGCTGCAGGGAGAGGTATTGATACACTAGAGTCTCCACTGTATGCCTGAGCAGTACCAAAATAAAGTTTTGCTGAACCCTCTTCGTTGATGTCAACATTAGATCTATATGTTACTGCCATATTGATATCTGAAGTTGGTTTATATGTCATTGCTACGTTATAACCAAACTCAACAGTATCGCCTTCCATATCTCGAGATACCTGTCCAGAACTTTTTACTACTCCTTCACTATATATAAGTCTTACTCCACCACCAACACTCAAATTATCCATTACTCTGTATGAAAAAGATGGACTAATTTCTATAATCTTAAGGGTAAACTCTTCTGCAAAAGCTTTTTGATAAGGAGTCTCCCATCTTTTTGTTAATCCTGCTGGTGCCGTTAAACTAACACCCCACCTAAAATCTCCTATAGGATTTGAAACATAGTGAAAATTAGGAATTAAAATATCTTCAACTTCTGATTCTCCAGAGGTTGGACCCAAATCAAATACAATAGATGGAAGATGGGCAAGAGTTATTCCACCTTCTACGTATTGGCTACTGCCCATAAATGCCATATTTGCTGGGTTATAGTATGCACTGTCTGCACCTGTTGTGTGCGCTACATATGCAGCCCCCAATGCCATAGAGTTAAGAGACTGTTCTGGTATCTTGTACCCACCTGCTACTACTACCGTTGATGCTACAGCACTTAGTGCCAAACCTTTTACTATTTGATTCATTTCTTATCTCCTTGAATTTTTATTGCCCAATCAAAGCATACAGTGCCTTAATCTCCTCTGTCCAAATTGACTCATCAATTGTTTCCAAGACAAGTGGCATGTCATCCATACGAGAGTCATTCATTATAAAACTAAAGGCATCCCAGCCTATCTCACCTTGACCTAAAGAGTGATGCCTATCTACCCGTGAACCTAGTTTGGGCTTAGAGTCATTGAGGTGCATCCCCATAAGATACTGAGAGCCAACGATACTCTCAAATGTATCCATTGTTTTATCATAAGCTTCTCTTGTACGCAAATCATACCCTGCTGTAAAAGTGTGGCAAGTATCTAAACACACACCTACTCTACTTTTATCTTCTATCTTATCAATAATATGCCCAAGATGTTCAAATTTGTATCCAAGATTTGAACCTTGTCCTGCTGTGTTTTCTATGACAAGTTTTACATTTGAATCTTTGGTAGCCTCTATGGCTCTATTCATAGATTCTGCTATCACATCTAAACATTTCAATTCTGCTTCTATTATCTTCTCACTGTATTCTATATCTTTTTTAGGTACTTTAAGCAAATGTGAACCTGGATGGAAGTTTAATCTATCAAGCCCTAAAATACGACAACGCTCTATCTCATCAACAAATGCCTCTCTAGACTTTTCCAGTTTCTCTACTTCTGGATGTCCGAGGTTAATAAGATAAGAGTCATGGGGAAGGATGTGCTTAGGTAAAATACTTGAAGCTTCAAGGTTTTTATGAAAAGCATCAATAGTTTTTGTTTCTAAAGGTTTAGCTACCCACTGTCTTTGGTTTTTAGTAAACAGAGCAAATGCTTTAGCCCCTATAGCCATAGCATTAAGAGGTGCATTATCTACTCCACCACTTGCGCTGACATGAGCTCCAACAAACTTCATCTATTGCATCCTCTTAATTGTAATTAATATATCATTGATTGTATCACTAAAAACAATCTCATTATTTAAAACTGTGTACTCTATGTTATATTTATTTTTATTTATAATACTTTGTGTAAAGCTGTTACGGTTTTGTATAAGATTTGCCCCATTAAAGATAGGTTTTCCTCTAAAAATATCATCTAGCATATTGTCTGGATACACACTGTTTAATATTTTTTTATTAAATTCGCTTCTACTCATGCACTTCAAGAAACTCATACAGACCGAGTTTTCTGAAATTTTCAAAGAGACTAAAGCTTGTCCGTTCCCATAAATATCTACCTTTAACTCCTCTGCATTTTCATATATAAACCCCATATCTGCATATTTAAATGTAGGTGTTTTAAATATAATAAATGCACTATCTTGTTTGACATACTGCTTTTGGGCACAGGCACTAAGAAAAAAACTTGCCACCAAAAGTAAAATTGCTCTTGTATAATTCACACTATTTTCCTTTATTAAGAGAAGATTAAGCACCCTATATATATAATTTCGTCCACAAGTTACAGATGGCCCCTTCGTCTAGCGGTTAGGATCCATGGTTTTCATCCATGTCACAGGAGTTCGAGTCTCCTAGGGGTCACCAACATTTACAATATTTTATACTTTATCTGCTATTATATCTTTATGGTTATCATACACTACTTACTATTGTTGCTATATCCATTAATTATAAAAAGGCGATATTAATGCATAAAACATCTATTGAACTACCTAAACTAACACTTAAATCACTATTTGATTATAGTAGCAAAAAGTATCTGGATTCTCCTGCTGTGCAATTTGTAGATGATGAACCAATAAGCTATACTCAGTTTGCAAATAAAGTTACAGAGATACAGGAGATACTGCATACATACGGTATTAATCCAGGTGATAAAGTAGCTTTATATAGTGAGAATATGCCAAATTGGAGTATCATATATTTTGCTGTAACTACGATGGGAGCAGTGATAGTCCCAATCTTGCCAGATTTCCATATCTCTGAAGCCATGCACATTGCTACCCATGCCGAGTGCAAAGCTGCTTTTATTTCTCAAAAGCTCTTTGAAGTAATGCTAGATGAAATACAGCCTCCAGATATAAATCTACTTGTTATAGCCGATAGTATCAAAATACTAAAAAAGTTATCTACTCCTTCTATGGTAGATAAAGTCTTAAAGAAAGGCAACAAACATCTCTCAAAGGCAATGGAAAAACTTGGCAATGAGAACAAAGAGCATGTCATACATGAAGATGATTTAGCAACCATTATATATACTTCTGGTACAACAGGAAGCTCAAAAGGGGTTATGCTAAGTCATAAAAATCTAGTATCTAATGCTATATCTGCACAAAAAATTATTGATGTCTTTCCAGAAGAAAGATGGCTCTCCATTCTACCACTTGCCCACACTTATGAATGTACGCTAGGGATGATTTTCCCCATATTATGTGGTTCTTCTATTCACTATATAAAAAAGCCTCCAACACCAACAATTTTAATCAAAGCTATGTCCACAGTAAAGCCTGACTTTATGTTAACAGTGCCTCTAGTTATAGAAAAAATATATAAAAATAAAATTCTTCCAAATTTTCAAAAAAATATACTTCTAAAAACACTCTATACGGTGCCATTTATAAGAAAAAAGCTTCACGAGATTGCTGGCAAAAGACTTATAGAAACCTTTGGTGGAAAAATTCGTTTCTTTGGCATAGGAGGAGCAGGCCTCTCTCCAGTTGTAGAAAAATTTTTGCGTGAAGCCAAATTTCCTTACTCTATTGGGTACGGTTTGACCGAAACATCACCTCTATTGGCTGGTGCCAATCCAAGCAAAACAAAATACAAAGCTATTGGTCCAACGATTTTTGGAGTAGAGTTTCAACTGCGCAATCAAAATAAAGATGGTGTTGGCACACTTTGGGCAAAAGGACCTAACATAATGATTGGATACTACAAAGATCCTGAAAAAACAGCTGAAGTGATGGACGAGGGGGGCTGGTTTAATACTGAAGATATAGGATATATTGATGAGGATAAATACTTTTTCATGAGTGGGCGTGCTAAAAATATTATTGTAGGTTCTACTGGTGAGAACATATATCCAGAGCAGCTTGAAACTATCATTAACGCTCAAGAGTTTGTTTCAGATTCACTTGTTTTTGATAATAATAACATATTGACAGCGCGTATCTATCTTGACTATGATAAGTTCGATGAGGTATTTGGTATCAGCAAAAAGTCTGAAACTAAAACACATGCAAAAGTAGATGAAGTACTTGAAAAAATTAGATTGAATGTAAATCAAAATATATCAAGTTTTTCGCGTATTAAAAAAGTGATTGAACAGCGTGAAGAGTTTAGAAAAACACCAACAAAAAAAATTAAGCGCTACTTGTATATTTAAAAGAAAGCACAGGCAACTACCATAAGAAAGCCTCCAAAATGGTGTAAAATTGAGTATTAGGGGATTAAAGGTTGGGTTTCTGCTCGTTTTATTTCGGAGGGAAGTTGTGATAAGCCATAGGTATAGCAATATCACAGTTCCCCAGCACTCTTAATAATATCAATCCCAAACTTATCTCTCAACTTTTGCATAGAAGCTGTAAGTTTGGATTGTTTCATATCCTCTTCATAGTTCAGCAAATCCATTGTAACCGTCTTATTCTCTTCAAAGTTGGATAAAGTAATGTTTACCTGAACAATGGCATGTGTAGGGTGTATATCAATAGCATCAAACATATCCACCATCTCTTGTTTAAAATGACCTTCACTAAAGAGTCTGTTTGTATTGATAAAGTCTTTTGATTTAGCTCCATACTGATATTTTATCTTCAATAAAAAGGTCATAGGGTTATGTTTGCCTTTATGGGCAAGAAAAGACAGGTGTCTGCATAATATAGTGATCCTTCTTCTGATCTCATCTCGATTGGCTTCTGGATCAAAGGTTCTACCCAGCCCTATAGACTTTTTAGATTGTGCCAAGGATATCTCTTCATGATCTATGCCGCATATACGGTCATAGAGTTGTATACCTGGTTTACCCCAAGAGTAGAAGAGATCCTTTCTATTT
>JAUXGC010000015.1 GCA_030622375.1 Sulfurovum sp. | reverse complement strand
ATGATAGGTGAGAGTCGGGTACTTATTCCCAGTCCGGATGTAAAAACATATGATATGAAACCTGAAATGTCAGCACCCGAAGTAGGTAAAGCTGTGCAGGTGGCAATGGATGAACAGTATGACTTTATAGTAGTTAATTTTGCTAATGGAGATATGGTAGGACATACAGGAAATTATGAGGCAGCATGTGTTGCGGTGAATGCCGTTGATAGAGAGCTAGGACTTATTGTCGCCAAAGCGAAAGAGGATGGGTATGCTATCGTCCTTACTTCTGACCATGGAAATTGTGAAGAGATGAAAGATAATGAGGGGCATATACTTACAAATCATACAGTAGGCGAAGTATGGTGTTTTGTATTGGCTGAGGGTATAACAAAAGTGAAAGAGGGGCGTGGGCTTAATAATATTGCCCCTACTGTACTAAAACTAATGGGACTTGAAATTCCTAAAGAGATGGATGAGCCACTTATTTAAAGGGTTTTGGGCTAGCAAGAAAAAAGTGCTTGCTTAATCTTTTCAAACTCTTTATAATCTTTTGGTGTTATGGTATCAGAGTAGATAATATGGTTAACTTGCTCAAGGATGTGCATTTTACTGAGTTTATCATCACATAGTGCATCATTGATAATAGCAAGGTGTTCATCAAGATTATACTCTTCTTTCATAGTCTGTTTTAAAAATGCTACTGCTTCCTTGGGGTCGCAGTCAAAGTCGATGCCCATAAGTTTACAAAAAAGAGGTGCTTCTTTTTCTACATCTCTATTATCTATTTTGATGATATGTGCTAGTAGTGTCGCTACTGATTTTTTAATTTTTTTTCCCATATCTATCCTTTATACTATTGTAGCATAAAAAAATGGTACAATTTAAAATATAATTTTGGAACAAAGGTTAAAAATGAAATTTTCTGGAAGTAATGTATTGGTTACTGGTGCGAGTAGAGGTATTGGGGCAGAGATAGCGAAAGAGTTAGCAGGTATGGGGCTTAAAGTTTGGGTCAATTACCGTAGTGGTGAAGCCGAAGCAAATGCAGTAAAAGCATCGATAGAAGCAGAAGGTGGAAAGGCTGAAGTGATTGGATTTGATGTGAGTAATGAAGAGGCATTTGTTGCCGCTATAAAACAGATAGTGGCATCTGATGGAGAACTATCATACCTAGTTAACAATGCAGGAATTACAAAAGACAAGCTAGCGATGCGTATGAAAACAGATGAGTTTATGGATGTAATCAATGCAAACCTAAAGTCAACTTTCATAGGTTGTCGTGAAGCGGTGAAAGTGATGAGCAAAAAGCGTTTTGGCTCAGTAGTGAACATCGCTTCCATTGTAGGAGAAACAGGCAATGCAGGGCAGACAAACTATGCTGCAAGTAAAGGCGGAACTATAGCAATGACTAAAAGCTTTGCCGCTGAAGCAGCACCTAGAAGTATCCGTTTCAACACGATCACTCCGGGTTTTATTGCTACAGAAATGACAAATGTGCTGAAAGATGAGGTAAAAGATGCTTTCACTGCCAAGATACCATTGGCTAGGTTTGGTGAGCCCAAAGAAGTAGCTGGAGCAGTTGCATTTTTACTCTCAGACCACTCTTCTTACATTACAGGAGAGACATTAAGGGTAAATGGTGGAATGTTGATGTAAATGTTTGTCGCATCTGTTTTTAAAATATTGTAAAAATCATTGATAAGGAAAAATATTGAGACGAATACTTGTATTGGAAGATGATAAGCTATTTAATGAAACCTTAGAGGATTTTTTGGAAGAAGAAGGGTACAAGGTTGAGTGTGCATTAGATCCATACTCTGCATTAGAGTTGACTTATAAACATATCTTTGATTTGTATCTTTTTGATGTTAATCTTCCTTATGAAAATGGTTTTAGTCTTTTAGAAAAACTGCGTCAAAGTGGTGACACTACCCCTGCAATTTTTTTAACTTCACGAGAAGATAAAAATTCGTTGACCCAAGGTTTTAATGTGGGTGCAGATGATTATATGAAAAAACCTATTGATTTTGATGAACTGTTACTTCGCCTAGAAGCTGTATTGCGTCGTCAAATAAGAAGAGAGAGGGTAAATATAGGTAAATATAGACTTGATACAGTAGCTAAAGTACTATACTTTGAAGATGAGGCTCTTGATGTGACACAAAAAGCTATTGAACTTCTACTTCTGCTTGTGCAAGCAGATGGTGAAGTAGTAAGTAGTGAAGAGATTAAAAATAGGCTTTGGGCGGCAGGACAGAGTGCAAGCAGTGGAGCACTAAGAGTATATATCACACAGCTAAAAAAATATTTTCCAGAGGCTATTTCTAATGTAAGGGGAATAGGTTATAGATGGGTAATTGATTAAAATGAGAAGAAAAATTTTACTAGCAACACTGAGTTATTTCTCAAGTGTTGTAATACTTTTAAGTTTTTTATATTGGTTTCTAAGGAATGAGGGCTTTTCAGAGTCTAATTTTCTTATAGCAATGGTAATAATATTGGCATTGGCTTTAGGCTGGGGATATATTATATCTTCACACTTGCTTGCTCCAAAAGAAGACCTTGATGAAAATCTTTCTCAACTTAGCTCAGAGATACTACACGAACTGAACATCCCCCTCTCTACTATTAAGGCGAATACATCGTTGCTTAAAAAAAAACTTCAAGATGAAAAAAGCTTACAGCGCATAAATCGTATAGAAGCTTCATCTGTAAGACTTGAAAGACTTTATGAAGAGTTAGTGTATAGTATTAAGAAGGAGTTACACCCTATTGAAAAAGAGACTCTTGTGTTAAGGCTATTATTGCAAGAGCGTATAGAGGTATTTGAAGCATTTGGAAGAAATGGTTTTTTATTGGATGCTGATGACAAGAAGATTAGAGTTGATAAGATTGGTTTTGAAAAAATGATAGATAATTTGTTGATGAATGCTATGAAATACTCTTCAAAAGAATCGCCTATAAAGATACTTCTTGAAGAGAATATACTAATGATTATAGATGAAGGTATTGGGATGGATGAGACACAACTGCTTAAGGTATATGAACGCTATTATCAGAGTGATAATAGACGAGATGGAGAGGGTATAGGATTGGCTTTGGTAAAGGCTTACTGTGATGAAGAAGATATAGATATACAAATTCAATCTGAAAAAGGTGAAGGAACAAGTATAAGCTTAAACTTGCAGAGAGTTCACATTTAATTCATTTTGGTATATTATGATGTATATAGAGTAACCCAATATTGGTATTGCTCTATATTTAAAAAAGGATTATTTATTATGAAATTTAAAAATACATTATTAATGTTGGGAGTATTTACTATTTTTACTCCATCTGCTCAGGCAACTCAAGCTACCTCAGAACTTTTTGATGCCAAGTGTGCTATGTGCCATACTAAAACAATGCCTACAGATATGTCTAAAGTAGTTGCACCAGCTCTTATGGGAGTGATGAGACATATTAAAATGTCATATCCCAACAAAGACGAAGCAGTGAAGTTTATGGTAGATTATATACTTGAACCAACCAAAGAAAAGGCAATTTGTATGCCACAGAAAATTGAACGCTTTGGTTTAATGCCATCACAAAAAGGAAATGTAAGCCAAGATGAACTGACTCAAATTACAAGTTGGATGTTCGATAATTTCCCACCTGAAAATTTTAGAGGTATGGGACAAGGAAACAGATATGGTAAAGGACAGGTAAGCCAGTAGATGACGCAAACCATTTTAGTGCTTGAGGATGATGTGCAACTTAACGAGACTATCAAGCAGTTTCTACTAATTAAAGGCTATACGGTGTTTTGTGCTTATGATGGGCTACAAGCAGAAGATGTTTTGTATGAAAATCATATAGACTTAATGCTTTTAGATGTAAAGGTTCCGCTCCTAAACGGTTTTGAGTTTTTAAAAACAGTTCGTAGTGAGGGGAGAAATACTCCAGCCATATTCATTACATCTCTCAACAGTGTAAAAGATGTAACAGAGGGGTTTGATAGTGGATGTGATGATTATATGCGTAAACCTTTTTCACTAAAAGAGTTACTTGTGAGGGTAGAGTTTTTACTTAAGCGTACCTATGGCACTTATGATAACAAAATAGACTTAGGAGATAATCTTCTGTTCGATACCAAGTCTTTACTATTAACGCAAAAGAACCAAAAAATTCCCTTAAGAACCAAAGAGTTAAAACTGCTTGCTCTTTTTTTGCAGTACCCAAATGAGTTACTTGAGTATGAAAAAATATTTGAAACACTATGGGAGTATGATGAAGAGCCAAGTGTTGGGTCACTTCGTGCATATATTAAAACTCTCCGAGCCATAATAGGCAAAGAGAAGATAGAGACAATTAAAAATATAGGTTATCGGTTTGTTAAATAGTGAACAGAGAAGTCTAGTTCGTTTTTTGTTGATTTATTTAGGAACAACTCTCTTACTATTCTCTTTAGCTGCTTGGGTGTTTTATATTTCTCAGAAGCATCATATATTAGACAACCAAAGAGAGATGTTGACAAAGCAGTCTAAGAGTATTCAGTCTAAAATAAGAGTACTGCATAAGAGCTCTGACGATAAGCTTGTATATCCCAAAGATAAATCTTTTGATTCGGCTATCTATGATATAGACAAAACATATATTTTTGGTACCTTTAAAAATATACCTCTATTGGAACACAGTAGTCATTACGGCGACGATAATTTTTTTTATTATGTTGCTAAAATTAAACCATATCACTTAGGTGCAGCTTATCTTCTAGTCTCTAAAAAGATAGATAAAAGTGCTATTGTGGTTCTGCAGAAAAATATTATGTGGTTTATGATTTTATTGGGAGTATGTTTTAGTATTTTAGGTTATTTTTTAGGTAAACTTTTTACTGCGCCTATGCGTGAATCTATGGACCAAATGAACTGTTTTATAGAAGATACTACTCATGAACTCAATACCCCAATAAGTACCATCTTGACCAATATTGAACTGATAGAGATATACGGAAAAAACGAAAATAGCAAAGAGTTACATCGTATAGAGATTGCTTCTAAGACATTGAGCGGTATTTATGAAAACTTAACTTATCTAAATCTAAATCATAACTACCATAAGCAAGTGGAGGCAGTTAATATTACTACATTAATAGAAGAGAGGGCAATCTATTTTTCGGAAATGGCACACAGTAAAGGAATTACTGTTAACTTAGAGTTGTCACCAAAAGTAATATTGGACATAGATCCAAATGATGGAGTTCGTCTTTTAGATAATCTTCTCTCAAATGCTATAAAATACAATACAATTGGGGGTATGTTAACTGTGAAACTTACAGAAAAATCTTTGCGTATTATAGATACAGGCATAGGAATTGCTCAAAAAGATTTAACATATATTTTGAAGCGTTTTAAGCGTGCCAATAAGAGCGAGGGTGGATTTGGTATAGGACTTGACATAGTCAACAAAGTTGTCAACAGTTATGGATTTGTTTTACATATCACTTCAGAGCTTACAGAAGGAACGGAGGTAGAAGTAGTATGGGAAAAATAATATTTTTGTTTACTGTTCTATATATGGTTTTGCAAGCACAAGAGATAAGTATGAATGATAAGCAACAGTTACAAAAAGAGTGTTTACAGTGTCATATAGAACAGCAAATCCCTAGCGAGTTAATTTACAGGAAATACCTTATGAACTATAGTACGGTTGCAAACATGCAAAAAGCAATATTTGCATACATGAAAAATCCTAATTCAGAAGACTCTATTATGCCTCCTCAGTTTTTTTTCAAATTTCCTATGAAAGAAGCAATAACTTTGGATGATAATAATTTAAGTCGATACATTCAAATGTATTTGTCTACTTTTGATTTGAAAAAAAAGTTGGTGCTGGAAGAGTAATTCACTTTAAATTCACACTATTCTGTTATTCTTAGTGTTTATTGTTACCTAGAATCGGAGTATTTTGAATGAAGCGAATTTTTTATCTGTTAATATGCACGGTACCTCTGTTTAGCAGTACATTAGACGGATTGATTAAGTATGCGGTAGAGCATAGTACAGTAGTGAAGCATAGTAAGGCGCAGATAGAGCTTTCTGAGCTTAAACGTAAAGAGAGTAGAGTCCAGCAGTATGGAGAGTTTAATCTTGTGGGAGATTATACCCATTACAATACACCTCGTACACTTGCACCACTTAATCCCTCAACTGTAGGAAGTGGTGTTCCCATTACCACAACAAAAGATCTTTTTTCTGCCGGATTGACTTACTCTGTACCTCTTTTTACAGGTTTTGCGCAAACAAGACAGATAGAGATGGATGATATTGCTTCACAAATGTCACAAGCAAAAGAGAGATTGACCATTGAGCAGTTGGTGTATAACATTCGTTCTCTCTACCTCTCTGTTTTGGCACAAAAAGAGATACTTAAAGCACAACGCAGCTATACCAATGCACTTAAAAAACTTACAAAACAGATAAGTTATGAAGTTGAGTTAGGCAAAAAAGCAAAGATAGACCTCTTAAAATCTCAGTCAGACTCGCAAGCATCACAAACACAACAAGAGATACTATTAAGCAACATAGAAATGACCAAAGCCACACTTTCTGCATTGGCAGGACAAAAGGTAGGGAGGGTGACAGCGTTACGTATCAAGGTGACCAAACCATATTATTCAGTCAACAGACTTTATGGGCAGGTTTCAAGTTTACTTAAAGTAGAGATGGAAGAGATGGCTCTAAAAAAGGCAGATAAACAGATAGCTAAGAGTCAGTCTGCTAAACTCCCACAGGTCAACCTTAATTCCTATGTGGGTAAAAACTATGGAGAAGACCTTGCGAGTAACGACTGGAACAATGAGACACTGTGGCAAGTAGGGGTCAATGTCAAGTATAATCTTATAGATTTTGGAAAAAGAGATATCGGTGTACAAAAAGCAAAAATAGCAAAAATGAAAGCAACCTTTAAAAAGGAACAAACACTGCTTGACTTGCATAAACTTTTAACTCAAGGTGTAGAGAAGATTAAGCAGAGTTATGCTGAGTATCTTGGAAATATTACACAGTTAAAATTGAGTAAAAAGAGTGAATCCATAGAGAAAGTACGTTATGTAAATGATGCAGCCACACTAAATGATTTGCTTTTGGCAAAAGGCAAGAGACAGTTGTCACAAGCAAAGCTTATAGAGAGCAAATACAATTATAAAAAGAGTATCTATTATTTAGATTATCTATTGGAAAAGGGTGTGAAATAATGAAAAAAGTATTAACCACGATATTTGTGATTATGATAATAGCAGGTATTATCATCGCGGCAAAAGGGCTTTTAGAGAGTAGAAAAGCAGAGATAGCCAACCAAACACTGCCTAGTAGTGCTACCGTTACAGTTACTGTTGTTGAGCCTATACATGGAATGATACAAAACAGAGAGCCTAATCTTGCACGGATTGTTTCTGATAAAAGCATCAAACTCTCTACAAAACTGGCAGGCTATGTGGAGCAAGTATTTGTATCAGAGTCTCAAAAAGTGAAAAAAGGAGAGACGCTTGTAGAGATTGATGAGACAGAACTGCTCTCAAACATACAAGCACTGAAAGCTACCCTTACAACACAAGTAGCAGATGCGAAAGTAGCTAAAAGTATTTACGAGAGAAATATAAAACTCTATAAGGTAGGGGGATTGTCAAAAGAGAAACTAGACATTTCTAAAGTATCTATGGAAGCCAAGGCTTCTGTGCAGACAAATACCAAAGAGAAAATAGCACAGCTTGAGCACCAGCGTTCTTACTTGAAGATTGTGGCACCTTTTGATGGGGAGATAGATATGATACTTCTTTATGAAGGTGATTTAGCAGCATCAGGTAAGCCTATACTCAGCATGAGCAGTGGTATAAAAAAACTGGTATTCTCTTATGCTCCGCAAAATACTTCTATTGAGAAAGACCAATTGGTTTCTATAGAAAATCAAAAAATTGGTAGGATTAAGTCCATCTATACCACTTCTCAAAATGGCTTGGTAAGTGCAGAAGTAAAACTCGATGAGGTTCTTAATCTGCCTGTTGGAAGCAGTATAAATATAGAAGTATTGACAAAAGAGGCTCAAGGCTGTATCGTACCAAGCGACACTGTTTTACATAAAAAAGAGGGTACTTTTGTGATGGTATATGCAAAAGGCAAATTTAAACCTTTGCAAGTAGAGGTTAAAATGCAGGAGGTTCATCGTCTGCTTATCTCTCCTTGTCCTATTGCTGCCATAGCCAAAGCTTCTGAAGTCAAGTTGGCACAACTTCCTGCATATGATAGTGTTAATGTCATAGGAGCCGTCAAGTGAGTAAAAGGTCTAACTCCTTCATAGAAAAGGTTCTAAAAAAACCTCATATTGTTTTGGCTTTTCTAGCACTGTTTGTTTTGACTGGTGTGACTGGTTATGACAAGATGCACAGAAACCTTTTTCCTAATTCTAATTACCCTGAAGTGGCAATGGTAATCGTGCAACCTGGTGCATCTGCAAAGACTATGGCGAGCAATATTGCCGTGCCTATAGAGGAGGAACTTTACGCCCTTGACGAGATACGCCGTGCTTACTCCAATACCATTGATGAAGTGACTGTGATACGTGCAGAGTTTGAGTATAGTAAAAATATAGATACGGCAGTCAATGATGTGACAAATGCTCTCTCTAAAATTCGTGCAAAACTACCAAAAGATATTAAAGAACCACAGGTTATTAAAATCACAGAGGCAACAGCTCCTGTGCTTGTAATGGCAATGTCTCCTAAAGGAGACACGTCTCTGACTCTAGAGGATATCCGTGATATTGCAAGTAGCGATATTAAGCATAAACTTTTAATGACCCAAGGTGTGGCAAATGTAGATATCTTTGGGGGTTACGAGAAAGAGTTGCAAATCATTGTGGACAAGGCAAAACTAGACAGTTATCATCTCTCTTTGGGAGAAGTTATCGCAACCATACAAAAAAATAATAATGAGTATGCTATAGGTTTTGTAAGCAATCAAGAGCATCGTTATTTGCTTAAATCACAAGGAAAAAGAGATAAGGTTGAAACACTTAAAACGTTGATGCTTACACCTGAAATAAAACTCTCCGATGTGGCTGAAATATATTTTGGACACTATGAAAATTCTGCTGTCTATTATGGTAATGGTAAGCTAGCGATTGCTCTTTCCATACAGCGTTCTGTCTCTGCGGATGTTATCCAAACCATTGAAAAAGTAGAAAAGGTTATTGCTGAGGTTCACAAACAATATCCAAATATCAACTTTGAAGTGAGTGATACCCAAAAAGAGACCATTGTACAAAGTACGACCAATATGTTTGAAGCACTTCGTGATGCCATTATTATGTCCACGATTGTGGTTTTTCTCTTTTTGGCAAGTTTTAGACAGATACTGATAGTACTTGTTACAATCCCCCTAGTTTATGCCTCAACTATTGCTATGATGCGTTTGTTTGGTATAGATTTTAATGTTATTACACTTACTGCGATTATCTTAGCATTGGGGCTGTTGTTAGATGATACAGTAGTGGTGATGGAGAATATAGAGAGGCACTATCGGGAGTTGGGTAAAGATATCCGTACCGCTGTATTTGATGGTACAAAAGAGATTATGTTTGCAGACTTTTCTGGTACCGTGACCACAATGATAGCACTCTCTCCGATGCTTTTTGTAGGTGGATACCCTCAAACTATCTTTGCCCCGCTCGTAAGTACACTTCTTTTGGCTTTGACTGCTTCATATATTATCTCTATTATTGCCGTGCCTTTGCTTTCGCTCTATATTTTGTCCATACAAAACCCCCTGCTACTTAAAGTAGAAAATGCTTTTCACTCACTTGTTATTCGTGCCAACGATGCTACCCAAAGTTTTTTTGCTACCATCGTAAAAGCAGTGACAGCTTCTAGGCGTTTAGGTTTTGTTTCCATTGTTATTTTGCTTGCTCTTTTTGTAATTTCAGCAAAGATTGTTATGCCTGTAGTTGGTCAAGAGCTTATGCCTCCGATGGATACTGGGGGTGTTAACATCAAGATTACCACTGATGCCAACCTTCCCATAGAGAAGAGTGAAGAGATTATGCAAAAGGTCAATAAAATCATCGAAGCACAGGGAGAGCTTCTGCGTATTTCTGGAAGTATAGGTTCAGAAGCAGGAGTACTGAGTATCGGGTCTGGGTCTGGCATAGACCATATGCTTATACTGGCTACCTATGTCGATAGGTACAAAAGAGATACTGATATTTGGGAGATTTCTAGAGCATTACGCGAAGAGATAGGTAAAATTCCCCATGTAAAGTATTTGGACATTGCTCCTGCTGGTTCAACCGCTATGTCTAGCATACGTGCATCTGTAGATGCAAAGTTAAGCTCTTCTGATTTGAATGTTTTACAAGAGACAGGAGCTCAGGTTACTAAAGCATTGCAAAATACACAAGGTATTGTTTCTACTTCCATCTCTTGGGATATGGATAAATTGGTTTACAACCTTGTCATAGATGAAGCAGAAGCCTTGCGTTACGGACTCAAACGTTCAGATGTAACGGCTCAATTGCAACTGGCGCTAAGGGGAGCACCTGTGGCTACTTTTGCTAAAGATAACAGTATGGATTACACGGTAAGAGTGTGGTTGCCTAAAAAACAGATAAATGATTTTGGCACAATCTTAAGTATGCTTATTGATACGCCCAAAGGGAAGATTCCTCTCAATAAAATAGCATCATTAGACTTCACAAAAGAGCCTAGTTCTATTACTAGAGAAGGGCTGGCATATACGCTTGAAGTATATGGAAACAGAGAAAAAGGTGCCATTTCACACATTATGGCAAACTTTGAGAAACATCTTGAAGAGGTAAAACTTCCTCAAGATGTAAAGCTTGAACAGATAGGGGATGTTAAACAGTTCAAGGCAGCAGCAGGAAGAATGGTTGGTGCCATTTCTGTGGCAGTGATACTTATATTTTTTACCCTACTTATGATGTTTGGAAACATCAAGATATCATTGATGATTCTCTTCTCTATCCCACTAACTATCATCGGTGCATCATGGACGATGCTTGCCATAGGCTACCATGTCTCCATGCCATCTATGATGGGCTTTATGTTACTCTCAGGAGTCATCGTAAACAATGCCATTTTGCTCATACATTTTGCCATAGAACAGATACAGGCAGGGATGAACAAAAAAGATGCTATGCTGGAATCTATTAAGATTCGTACACGACCTGTACTCATGACAGCCATTGCAGTATCAGCTGGTATGCTTCCTGTTGCACAAGGTGCAGCCATAGGACTTGAAAGACTGGCACCACTGGGTGCAGTGGCTATCGGTGGATTAATCATAGGAACATTTATGACCTTGGTGTTTATCCCTATAGTATTTATATGGGTAATAAAAGAGGAGAATGTGAGAGCACAGGCAGCATAAATGAAAAAATGGTGTTTAAATTTTAGAATTTAACACTTGGTATATCCAATACTAGAAGTACCAAGTTGCTTTCATCCAAGCAAAATCACTTACCATTTTTTTACCAAACTCACTCTCTTCATCTCCACTGTTTAGATTGTAGGAGAAGTCTATTTCAAGATTATTTTTAAAGGTATAGGTAAATCCTAACGTGTCTAAATGGCTGTTGTCTTGAAGGTTGAACATATCTTTAAAATAAACAGAAGAGTAAACCATGCCAAAAGGTTCTTTTTTAGAGAATTTGTTTACCAGATAACTTTTTGCAGAGAAAGGCTCCATTTTAATACTAGAAGCCATCTCTTTTTCTGTCAATCCCTCTGAGTTATAGTAGTATTCACTTGTAATGGTGACATCACTTTGGGTAACATATTTTAAGCCTAAAAGATAAGCATAATAGCCATCTATCTGCTTGGCATACTCTCCATGAACCTCAAAATGGGCAGCAAGATTTTTAGAGAAGGTAAAAGCTATTTTATCTTGCTCTTGATTACTGTAAAGATAAATGAACTCTATATCGGTATCAAGATAAAGCAGGTAGAGTTTTACTGCCATATTACTCGACTGTCCATCATAAAAATCATTATTTATATGAGAAGTAGTTGGCATATAGATAAAATCCAATTTTAAATTCTTAAGATTTCCATCAAAACTTTTATTGTAGGTATAGTTTGCCATCATATACCCTTCATAAGCATTTTCTGGCTGAGTAGGGTCTTTGGGTCTGTCAAGAAAAGTAGCAGGGTTAAAGAAGTAGCCTTTTCCCCACTTGAGTGTTTTTTTACCTATATCTATGGAGTGATTTACAGAGAGTTTGTTGTGTGCATAGAGTTGATACACGGTGAAAATATCCTCATCTTCTCCATCAATGTTGTTATATCTTGCCGAGAGTGCACCAATGAGTTTAAAGTCATCTTTATAATATGTAAAACGAAACAGTGCTTCATTTAAAGAGCTGTTTTGAGTACTGTCACTTTTATGTTGCAGGTCGTAAAGAGGTGAATCCTGATTGAGATTTTGGTACTTATATTCTGAACGAAGATACCCAGAGCATTCAAAACTTTTTGTCTCAATACTTTCCATATCAAAATCATACTCATCGGCGTATGTGCCTAGAGTAAAGAGAATAAAAAGAGAAATCAATGGGCGTATCATCTTCTTAGTGTACCGACTTTCGAGATATTATCAAGCGTAAAGACTTCATCAGCAAAGTTCTTTGGTGTGATTTTGCCATACACCATGATAGACTTGTATCCTTTGTAAAACGGACTGACGGTCTCTACCACAGCAGGTCTTATGATTCCGGGAGAGAATTCTTTAATGTTTTTGTAAGTTAGTGTTTTGATGAGCATACCAGTTGAAGCGTAGCAAACTACTTTTGTTGGAGTAATACTTTTTTTGTCAACAGTCATGATAAGCTTGTCATAAGCTACCGTATCATTTTTTGCTTTTAAAGTTAATATATATTCACTGCTACCCTCTTTTTGTTCGGTGACTTTATATTCAGCAGAAAAGTCAAGTCTCATGATGTCACTGTTGTTAAATACACCACCCACTACAGACTGCATAGAAGCGATACGGATGGGTTTCCCAACATTGGGGATATAGAGCCACATATTGTCGCCTACTCTTAGTGTTGCCCTCCCTTTTTCGCTTTCTGGTTCTAAAAAAAGAGAGACCATTTTCTCTTTACCCTTTTTTGCCTGATAGAGTAAAAATGTTTTTTTACTTCCATTAGGTTCAATGTTGGTAAGTTTTTTATAGCTTTCGCTAGATACGGGTTGCAGATTTCTGTCTATCTTTTCTAGTAATGCATTGGCTCCTAGAAAAGAGAGTGTAATGAGGAAAATTAAAATTTGTTTCATAATGTGCTCCTTAGGTTATTTCCAGAGTTCAATTATATACTCACAATATGAACCAAACATGAAGTCCAAATAGCTAAAAAAATTCTCTTATCTGTACGAGTCTTTCATAGATACCGTATAGGTATCATTAAAGTTCATCACTTTCCCACCAAACTCTTTGGCAAAATCTTCTGCTTCAGACTTTTTGGAAAAAGCATATTTACTCGTCTTACTCATAGTGCCTGCCTTAGAACTTCCTACCACATAAAATGCTTTATATACAGAGATGAGTTTCAAGCTATTTGTATCTACAACTTTCAAGTTTACAAGGTCAGTTTTATTGATCTCATTATCATGCACTACGCAATGTATGGAACAGTATTGTCTTTTAGTTCCTGCTTTAGTCTCTGCTGCATGACTTGTTTTGTAAAATGTAGGCAAGTGCATACCACAAATAACACAAGAGTCTCTGTTTTCACCCTTTTGCACAAGTGTAGCCTGTGCTGCAGATACAGTTTGAAATCGAGCTTTGCTGCTTTTTGGTGTAGCAGTAGAACTGTCAGTACACCCGACAAAGAGAAGTGCTGACAATAGTGTTGCCAATAATGTAAATTTTTTCATAGGTAACCTTAATAATATAGTTTTTATAAGTTTAACTAAGATTTGTTAAACTTATATTAAGAACCTAGATATAAACTATTAGCTATCTAATTCTGTCTCAATGCATCTACAGGATTGAGTTTTGCTGCTTTGAATGCTGGTGAGATAGAGGCTATCAATGCAATGACAATGACAATGATACTCACCCCAATAATATCACTCCCTTGTAAAGAGGGATGAAGTACCAAATCACTCTGCCTTCCAAATGCAAAGCTGATACCTATGGCGTCAATAATTTTGACAATGGCAAAAGAGATGATGCTCCCCACAATGGCTCCAAATACACCCAACATAAACCCTTCAGTCAGAAAGAGCTTGACTATAGTAGAGGGTGGAGTTCCCATGGCTGCTATGGTACCTATCTCTTTGATACGTTCATAGACAGACATAATCATGACATTTAAGATGGAGATGAGTACTATGGAGATCAAAATAATCTTGATGGAGATATCCATGAGGTCAAGCATCTTAACAATGTTGTAAAATGGACTTAACTTTGTCCATGCGTGTATCTCAAAAACAGGCTTGTCTTTTTGGTTTTTGATGGTGGTTAAACTTTGCATACTTTTCATCGCTTCTTGTAGGTTAGCTACATCTTTGATACGTATAACAATTTCACTTACTTGGTTTTCTGAAATACGAAGGATTTTTTTTGCATCTTCTATATGAAAGTATCCGTCTCTACCTCCAGGACCAGAGATGGGAGCTACTATACCTACGACTTTGAGATTGAGTCCATTGACAGAGCCTTGTTGGTTGTTGACAACCAAGACAGAGGTGTCTCCTTTTTTGACACCCATACCTTTCGCCAAAAGTTCTGGGATGAGCATCTCTCCTTGTTTAAGCAGGTGTGGTTCTGCACCTTGGATTCGGTTTTCAAATAGAGGCAAGGTCTTTTGTTCTTTTTGTGGGTCAATGGCATTGAGACGTATGTTGGTGGAGGAGACATAGTTAGAAAACATACCCCCTAGTTTGATACGGAAAGTATAACTCTCTACATAAGGATTGCCCTCCAACACTTCCAGTACTTGGTCAATCTGTTTTTTGTTAAGATTTTTGTCAAGAGGAAGGTTATCAACAGAGGCAATGTACCCTTTTTTGTGTATCTGTATATGCCCCATCATGGAGTCTGTAATCTCTCCTACCATGTAAGCTTTAAAACTACTAGAGAGTGCAGAGTAAACCAATACAAAGATGACACCTATGGTGATGAGTGCAGCAGTTAGCAAGGTACGTCTAGAGCTTCTTCTTAGGTTTCTAAAAGCTATTTTGATAATATTTTTCATGTCTTAATCCTTTTGTCTTCTGTAATCTCTCCATCTACAAGGGTGATGATACGTTCAGCAGATGATACGATTTTTTCATCATGTGTAGCAAAAACGAAGGTGGTATTGTAATCTTTTTTAATCTTATGCATCAAATCAATAATGCGGTGTGCAGTTTTACTGTCTAGATTTGCTGTGGGTTCATCGGCAAAGACTATTTTAGGGTTGGTCACCAATGCTCTGGCAATAGCAACTCTCTGTTTTTGACCCCCTGAAATCTGATCTGGAAATTTATCTTTTTGGTCAAGCATATCTACCTCTTTAAGTACAGAGAGGACTCTCTCTTTTCGTATATGTTCTGGCAGACTTTGAATCATAATGAGTGGGTATTCTATATTTTCATATACAGAAAGTACAGGGATGAGGTTGAAACTTTGGAAAATAAAACCTATATTTTCACCACGAAAATGCGCAAGTTCAGTTCTGTCCATCTCGTTGATAGCGGTATTATCGATGATAATCTCTCCAGATGTAGGCTTATCTAAACATCCTAACATATTGAGTACGGTACTTTTCCCGCTACCACTAGGACCAATGATGGAAATAAATTCCCCTTCTTCTATGATTAAAGAGAGATCCTTAATTACTTCAAGGGAGAGCTCGCCCACCTTATATGTTTTGTTGATATGTTTTGCTTCTATCATGATATTTCCTCTATATAAAAGTAAAGTATGTTTCTATTATAATCTTAAAGTATGAATCTAAAATGAATTTTATTAAAAAAGAGATAGAGCAAACTAATTTAAATTAACAATTATTTAACATATTTTTGCTAGACTTCAAAACTATAAAAAAAGGGATGTTGTGGTTAAACATCGTTATTTAATTTCTTTCTTTAGCACAACACTCTTTTATATTCTCTTGGCTGGGACTTACTTTTATCTGCAGACCCAGTATCTCATTGCAGATCAAAAGCCACAAGACAGAGTTATTCATCTCTCACTTGCTACTTTTGTTCCAGAAGTCTTACCTCCAGTAGAGGAGCTAGAAGAGATAGAAGAAGAACCTATTGTTGAAGAACTAGAGCTTGAGCCTATAGCTGAAGAGGAGCCTATTCTAAAAGAGATTATACCAAAACCCATAGAGCCAAAGGTTATTCCTAAACCTATAGTTGAAAAAAAACCTATAGTGAAAAAGAAAAAAAAGATAAAGAAAAAAGTACGAAAAAAAGTATCCGTAAAAACAACCAAAGGGCCTACAAGAACAGGTATATCAAGAGATAGTACAGCTAAGAAAAATCAATTCCTTTCCAAAATAAGACAAAAGATTAATCAACACAAGAGTTATCCAAAAATTGCTAGAAGAAGAGGAATGCAAGGAGTGGTAAAAGTAAAGTTTACTATTCTTGCTAATGGCAATGTTGGACATATCTCTGTGAGTGGTCCAAAAGTATTTCACAACTCTGCAAGACATGCTGTAAAAAGTGCTTTTCCTGTTAATGTAAAAAATGCCTCTATTTCACTTCCAGAAAGTGTAAATTTAAAACTTCGATATCAACTTAAATAAGTTTAACATATATTTAACATAAGAATGTAACAATATCCAAAATAATTTGGAGGAGTTGTAATGAAAAAAGGAGTTTATCTCTCTTTAGTGTGTGCATTGTCACTACAGGCAGCACAAGTAGAACTAGGGACTATAGATGTAGAGGCAAAAGTAGATACGGAAGTCATCAAAGATGTGCATGGGGAAGATATAAAGTCTGCGGATCTAGCTGAGGCACTTTTTAAGCAGTCACCTAGCATAGCACTCAGCAGAAGATCTGGTATTGCCAATGATATTCTCGTAAGAGGACAGAGAAAAGACAATATCAATGTGACTATAGATGGTGCTAAGGTATGTGGTGCGTGTCCTAACAGAATGGACCCACCTATCTCTCATGTGGCAACAAACAATGTTGACTATATAGAGATCAACGAAGGTCCTTACAATGTAGAAGATTTTGGGGTATTGAGTGCAGATGTAAAGATACACACTATTGCACCATCTGAAAAAATTGAAGGTGAATTAAATCTTGGTTTGGGAAGTTGGGGATATAAAAAAGCTTCATTGAATGTAAGTGGGGGTATCACAGATACAGTAAAGTTTTTGCTGAGTGCCTCAACAGAGAGCGGTGAACAGTATGAAGATGGTGACGGTAATGATTTTGTAGGACAGATACAACGTGAGATTGATGAGGGTAAAGCTCTTCCTGCCTTTCAATACCAAGACAGATATAAAGATATGGAAGCGTACAATAAAAAAACTTTATTGGCAAAACTCTTTTGGAATATTACAGATAACCAAGAGTTGAAACTAAGTTATACAGCCAACAGAAGTGATGATATTTTGTATCCTTCTTCTAAAATGGATGCTATCTATGATGACTCTGATATCTATAATATAGAGTACATTGCTAAAAATCTTGGCGGATACTCTAAAAAACTCAGTATGCAGTTTTATCAGTCAGAAGTAGAGCATCCTATGTCAACAGTATATAGAAACGTTTCTCTTAATGATTCTGCTAATCCTGGCAATCCTAATGAAATGACACATGCATTAAGTACTAAAATTCAGGGAGCGAAGATTAAGAACAGTTTTGATGTTGACAATCATACGATTACGGTCGGGATGGATTACAGTGTACGAAACTGGGATGGTGGATATTATAAGAATGGTAGCCTCTTTAAAGTTCCTATTAGTATTGATGATGTAGATACAGAAAATATGGCTCTCTTTCTTAAAGATGAGATTAAGATAGATAAATTGGTTTTGGATTTTGGTTTAAGATATGATGATACCACGATTACTCCGGGCAACAATATGAATAAAGCACAACCAAAGAATGAGTATAGTGAATTAAATGGATATATTTTTGGTACATACAATGCAGATGCAAATACCAAATACTTTGCAGGTTTTGGAAAATCATCAAGAGTACCTGATGCCAAAGAACTCTACTGGGTGGGTATGAAAAATACACCGGTGGGAACAGATAATTTAAAGGCTACTATCAACTATGAGTTTGATATTGGGATGGAAAAGAAGTTTGATGATGCAACATTCAAAGCAAAAGTATTTTATAGTAAATTAGAAGACTATATTGCTTACAATAGCGTTTTTGCTGCCAATCCAGCTATAGGTCAATATGAAAATGTAGATGCAACAATCTATGGATTTGAGCTAAGCGGAACCTATATGGCTACGGCAAATCTCTATTTTGACTATGGTATGGCATACCAAAAAGGCGAGAAAGATAGTCCACTAACAGGACAAACTGGAACAGATTTGCCTGAGATACCACCATTTAAATTTAACGCAGTGGCAAACTATGACTGGGGAGAGAGCTTAACACTAAGAGCTGAAGTGGTTGCTGCGAATGAATGGGCAGATATAGATTATGAAAATGGAGAACAAAAGTTAGATGCTTATACGGTGCTTAACCTTAAAGGAACTAAGAGCTTTGGTAAAAACTTTGAGTTGATAGTAGGGGTAGACAATGTATTTGATACCACTTACGCAGTAACAAACACTTACCAAGATTTGATCTTAATGCCAACAGGACCAAATGATACAGTCATGCTCCTGAATGAGCCAAGACGTTATGTGTATACCAACTTAAGATATAAGTTTTAGTATGCTTTGTGTGGGGTGGATAGTATCCACCTAACAAATGCTAAAAAAGTAAAATTTTCCCACCCTACGATATAAAATATTCTTCAATAAAAAACCATCAAATAAATAAAATTGTTAAATTAGTGTTAAATTATT
>JAUXGC010000134.1 GCA_030622375.1 Sulfurovum sp. | reverse complement strand
ATTAGCAGTAACGTGTAATGATTCACCGCTTAAAACCACTTGATGAAATAGATGTGCTTCATCAATGATATGGATGGCTTGAAACTCATTAGACTTGGGAACCGTGAATGTAGCACCTTTACTAACATCTACGATAGCAATAGAGTATACAACGTCACGGTTTGAACGAATGACTTGCTGATTATCCTTGGATACTGGGTCATCATGCATCCAAACATTAACACCAACTTTCTTTTGAACTCCATCAAAATACCAGTCGCTTTCAGCAACAACATAGTTTTTCATTGTTACTGCAGTTGGTGTTACTGTAGCAAACGCAAGAGTAGCAATTAGAGATATAAATAGTATTTTTTTCATTCTTCTTTCCTTTTAATGTGTACCATTTATTAGTATACTCTAAAAAAACATACTACAAGATAGAGGATTGAATAAAATAAAATTGTGCATCGATTAACATAATTCCTTATTCTATCAAAAAAAAAGAAACCAAAATAATGAATAAATTTACGCCAACACTCTATTTGAGGCATTCTTATACCCCTTTTTGTCTTCCCTTTTCCCTACAACAACCACCTCAACAATTTTTACAACATCATCTTCTATCTTGATGACAATTCTATAGCCTTCAAGATTTAATCCACCTTGGCTATAGAGTTTTTGACTATACTTGTATGGATCTATCGGCATCCTTCATAAGTAGTTTACACTTTTTTAGGAAACGCAGACTTTAGTCGCGTAAAATAGGGACGCGGCTAAAGCCATCGATTCCAAGTGTAAACTACTTTTCATCACAGATGAAGGATGCCAAAGAAATATATATTTATTCTTCAAGAAGACTCTTTTTAATAATACTCAACAGCACTTCATACAGTTCAAAATTATCTTGACAATAATTAATAGATTATGTATAATGTACGGATAAAATACGTACAAAGGATATAAAATGCAAACTTTAGGTTTTACTCAGTCTCTTCAGTCCGACAGCCCCAAAGATGCTCGATTTGAAGCTAAAATAAACTCTGCACTCAAGGAATTTTTACAGGGAGCTGCTTCCCTGCAGGGATTGGATCTTTCTGGATTCGTTATTTCTGCTGCTGTTGAAAAAGCTAGAAAAATTGTATCTTCATCCGAGATGATTTCTCTCACCGAAGAAGAGCATAAGGAGTTTACGAATATATTAATGAACCCTCCTAAAGCAACACCTAAATTAAAAGAATTAATGGCTATGGATAGCTTGAATGAGCGTTGATCATATTGTAGTTGAACAATTCGATACTTCAAAAACGTACAATAATATAAAACAATTTGATTGCGAACATGAATACATTAATCGTTTTGCAATAAAATCTTTAAAGCAAAATGTTAAAAAAAATATGTGTCAAGCTTATGTCTTACTAGATACCGCTAAAAATGATAAGTTTGTAGGGTACTACAATGTTATGACATTTTCTATAGGTAAGGAAAGTTTTGAAAATCCTCCTAGCGGTTCAACAAAACAAGTTCCTGTGCTACGACTTGTTATGCTCGGTGTAGATAAATTATATAAGGAGCAAGGGTTGGGAAGCAGATTATTAAAACATTGTCTTGAGCTAACACTTGGATTATCAAAACATGTAGGTATTGCAGGATTGTATCTTGATGCGGAAGATAAAAAACATGATTATTACAGGGATAGAGGATTTCAAGGGATTTCTGCACCCAACGAAAAAAATATACTTCCAATGTTTATTGGAATTGAGACTATAGAAGATGCTTTAGTACCGCTCCCACGCAGGAGCGATGGGAGCGAGGAAAACCGGGGTGAGTAGCTACCCTTATTTTATTAACTGTATTAATAAGTAACTTAAAGATCTTACAATACAAAACTATATTAAAACTGCTACATACATATATTGACACAACGAAACAGTTAAGATACAATATCATATGATTAAAACTAATAATACAGCGTCTGTATCGGACTTTAAACAAATCTTAAATAAAAATAAAAGTCTGAAAACAGATACCATTTACCCCTATCAGGTTTTCGGTACATCCAGCGATAAACTCCGCGTATATATCTCAAGACTGGCAGACAGAGGTGCTATTGTTAAAGTGGGAAGGGGACATTTTTATAAACCTAAAAGTATGGTTGTAGTTAAAAGATCTATGAAAGAGATATCTCTTAACAAAAAACTTTTCAGTAATGATCTCTTCTGGAATGTAAAAGATGGATTTAAAATTAAAACAGATACTTTACTCCAGGGATACTTGCAGAGCTATACTCAAGATGATCTTATGGGCTTATATTCTCTTTTTGGATATACCCGACTGATTGAAGAGAGTTTAAAACTCTATGGCAATCGAAGAGATCCTCATTATCAGAAAATCAGAGAAATACTTATGCAGTTTGAAAAGTGGAGAATAGATCAATGACACATGAGATAAAAGCACTGCTTCAAAAGATTGAACAAAGCGATATCTTTGAAAGATATCCTTTATACTTTATAGGAGGAACGGCTCTCTCTGTCTATTTAGATCACAGAATCTCTTATGATGTAGATATAGTCAGCACAGAGCCTTTACCGATCTCTGCAATAAAAGCATTTGCATTTTCTTTAAAAGCAAGGCATATACCAGATATGAAAAGAGTTTCCCTATTTAAAATAAATACAGGTAAAAATTTAGATAATTTCTATATGAAGTTTATGGTAGATGGAATTAAGCTGGAGTTTGTTCACTTTAAAGATGAACTTAGACAAAGTGTTCTAAACAATGCCAAATCTGCTCCCTACTCAAACAGCAGCAAATTAAAAATATTGTCGATGGATGATATTATTACCCTAAAGGCTATTGCACTGTTTGACAGACAAAAATCAAGAGATCTGTTTGATATGGCAACTGTTTTAGAACGTAAGTTGCTCACAATAGAAGAACTTGAACGTATTTACTCCTTTAAACAAACAGGAGATAAAACTCTATTGGAATACATTCATAGCTTTGATTCTAAAAAAGCTGATGAAGAAGATACTTCTCTGGACTTCCTGCCCGGACATGAGCACTATAAGGCTTTTGCAAAACTTGCACAAGAAGAACGTTTCGTTAAATGCAAAGAGATGTTCCTGGAGCAATATGATCACAAACAGAAAGAGAAGCTTGAAGAGAAGCAAAAAGAAGCTAAGTCTCATGCGAGACGCAATAAACGTAGATTTGAGAAATTATAGAAGAATGATGAAAATCCAGCAAAACACTTTACGGATAATGAAATAGCTGGAAAATTGGTTCAACTATTTACGTAGCGTAGGTTTTCCAACCCACGCACAATTGCTTGCAATTGGGATGGGTACTCGTCGCGGGTAGTGCCAAAGGCATACATTACAATAAAAACGCACCCTACACAAACAACAAAAACGCAAAAACCACAAACAAAATAAAGTGCAAGAAGCCTTCAAGCACGTTTGTTTCACCGTCATTGAAATTGACAATACTCACTAAAAGTGTCAACCCAAGCATTACACCTTGTACAGGAGTGATAGCAAGGTTGAGTTCCATGCCCATGTAGTAGGAGACTATGATAACTGCCGGGATGGTCAGGAGTATCGTTGCCAGTGATGCACCAAGAGCTATGTTGATAACCGTTTGCATGCGGTTGTCTAGTGCGGCACGTACTGCTACTATGAGTTCAGGTGATGCTGAAATGAGTGCTACTCCCACAGCTCCTATAGCTAGTGGCAGTCCATAGTTAGCTAGCGTGTTACCCATGAAGACTGAAAGTACTTCAGCCAATGCACCTATGGCGATGATATATGTTACAAGAGCGACAGTATGGTACCAAGCGTTTATCTCTCCAT
>JAUXGC010000167.1 GCA_030622375.1 Sulfurovum sp. | reverse complement strand
TAATCAAGGTCTTCTACATCCATACTGCACTCTGAACACTGATACTCTTTGGATGTAATAGGGATCGCCTGATATTCCGTATTGCCCTTATATACATACCTTGCTCCCTCTTCACCTCCCAAAGAGAGTAAAAGGATCACGATCACTGCGATCACAATGGCAAAGGTTAAAAGATTCATTAGGATTTTTTTCACAACAACACTCCATTTTTTAGATAATAGATACCAACATAAGCACTACACAATAAAACAAACAAACTTAATAATAGTAACGAAATTCTCTTTAGACTCTTTGAAGGTTGCTTGAAAAAGCCTTGCATCACTGCAGCATCAATCGTTAAAAACACTCCCAATATTAGTAATCCCCACAATAAGTAACCTACATAATAATAATAATGATCTTGTAACATACAAAAAGGACAGAGATGTGTCGGTAACTCATAAATGTAGATACCAAACCACTCTACTGAAGACATCTGTATGTCCAGTAAACCACACAAGAATATAGGAGAGTTTTATTTCAGACAAAGCATCATCTGTTCCCAAGTATGCTAGACAAATATAGCTGCTGGTCATACAAAACAGGTGCCAGAAAGAGAAATGTAGACCGGAGAATAAACTACTTTTTCGTATCTAATTGAAGATTTAGTCCTCTAGCACTCATTTATTTGAAATCTTTATCCTATTTTGTATCAGTTTTAAATTTGGGTAATGAAGTAATATTTTTATCATTTTTTGCTTCAACCTCACAGCAATTCAACAGTGATTTGTCTGGATGCTCTATAAAATCATATCCACGATAAACCGTATAGAATCCATATGCTACAACTACAAACGCTGCTAAATTCATCATAGTTTTTCGTAAGTTGTTTTTGGTAAACATCCCTGTAAAAAAGCCCAATCCAAATAGTGCTGGCACAGTGCTCATACCAAAGATAAACATCACAAAAGCACCCCAAAATGCACTACCCGTACTAGCAGCAGTCACAGCAAAGAAGTACACTAAGCCACAAGGCAACAGACCATTGAGTAGACCTAATATATAAAAGCTATTGAGTGAACGAGAACGCAAGATGGAGCGAAATGTATTTTGATACCAGCTACTCCTAGAGAAAGAGTGTTCTAGCAGAGTGAGGAATTTTAACCTCCCCACTATAGATATGCCTGCCAATATCATAAACACCCCAGCAATAATAGTCAGCGCACTTATAGCAACATTACTAAACGACACTACGCCACCAATAGCTCCAAAAACTGCTCCCATAGTAGTATAGGTAGTTACTCTGCCTAGAGAATATATAATATGAGCTACAGCCTGACTAAGGCGTGAAGTATTCTCATCTATCTTTGTGCTACTATAAGCTATAACTATCCCTCCACACATGCCTATGCAATGTCCTACAGAGCCTAAAAAGGCTATAGTAATGATAGATAGGATATCAATAGAATCCATTTATATACCCAATAGCTTTTTGCGTATCTTTGGATCAGTTAAGTTCTCACCTCTAAGCATTCTCAGGCGCATCTCGTCAAAATCTATAGTCTGGTTTGTCTTATTTTCACGAGAGCCAAAACCATAATGCATCACACTACGATCTGTGATACCATAGTGAGCTTTTCTCGCATCTATCCACTTGTTGGTATCTATGGTATGCACCCATAGTTTTGCCTCTGCTTTGAATGGTCTCTCCTCTATCCAAAGAACCAAACATCCCGGATCATCAAAAAACCATGTGCGTCCATCAGGAGCTACTGCTTGTGCAGTATTATAAATAGTCTTGATAAGCATCGCACACTGAGTATCATTGGTATGATTGATATCTATAGGAAGTGGCTTCATCTCTGTATTGCCCGTTACTATGGTTACAGGCTGGTTCTCTTTTACCATAGACACAAATATGATAGCAATTACTACTACCATAAACAGACTCACCAAAATAGGTAAAACTCTCTTCAATTTAAAATCCTTTTAATATTTAGAGCTAAAGAAATACACCATTTCTCAAATAATATACTCCGACATATGCTGTACATAATAGCACAAAAATACTAAGCAGTATCAGTGCTGCCATCTTCTCTTTGCGTCGTTCTATTTTTAGATATATCTCCATTACAGAAGAAACTAGAGATAGATAAACTCCGATAAACAGTGTACCCCACAAAAGATACCCCACAAAATAATACTCTTTTTGCAACATACAAAATGGGCAGTTATGCGTAGGCAACTCATATACATAAGTTCCAAAGAAATAAACCACAGCATAATATGCAATTACTACAAAAAGAATACTAGCAACAATAGACAGTATCTTTTGAGCAGAAAACATAGCCCCTGCAAGCACAACAAAAAGTAGGTAAAAAAGTATCAACAGTTTGGTAATATCCAACCCCAAAGGCAATGGATTTGCACCCTCTAGCTGTCCATATAGTGTTGAACAACAGTTTACAGGTTCTAGCATATCAATATGACTAAAGTATGCCAACCCAAGCCACATCTCAACAGCTACCATGATAAATATAAGTACAAACAGCCAAGACTTCACTCTAAATACCGGATAGTCTCTTGCCTGCAAATCATACCTGTTGAGTGCCATCCAAAGAAGCAGAAAAAACAGGATAACTAGCTTGAAAAATAGCAAATACATTCCATAATCATTGGCAGATATCACACCTGCTGCACACATAGTTTTTGGTACCAATACCGATAGATTATCAATCGCAAAGACAAAATATAAAACCAAGAAGAACTTAACAGCAAAAACAAAGATCAGGATAGTCATCACCAGATAGGCTCGTCGCTCCAATGTAAACTGTTTTTGCGAAAAACTACCAAAGTCCCAACTCTTCAACATGCCTGCAGTAATGACAAATGCTATAAAAAGAAGTCCAAGCAAGATAGACTCACTCAAGATATAGACAATGACTTGGTTATTTAATAATGCTTCATTCACGACTGTTTACTACTCACAATCTTCCCATCTTCCATGGGTACAATTCTGCTGGGGAATGCCAAAGTATCAAATAGTGGATCATGTGTAGCTACGATAATTGTCTTGCCCATCTCATGCAAATCTTTTAGTATATCTATAAATTTTAATGAGTTATCTCTGTCCAAATTAGCTGTTGGTTCATCACAGAGTATGATAGAGGGGTTAGCTACCAATGCACGAGC
>JAUXGC010000027.1 GCA_030622375.1 Sulfurovum sp. | reverse complement strand
TCTGTTTGAAATTGATGTTTTGCCATTATATTTTTCCAGTAAATATCATTATTTTTGTGGGATTATAATATATTTTTCTAAATATTACAAGTTTTATAGAAAGATAGTTTAGTGTATATGACTAAAGTTTATATTCAATTGTATCTATCTTAACTTTTTTATTTGTAAAAGGGTCAACAATCACATTAATTTGCTTAAGTTTATAGTGTAGAGGAAACCCTATCATTGAACCTTTGGCGGTACTCTCTAAAATAAAATACTTTTTTCCGTTAACCCAAAGTCCTTTTGTATCTTCTAGTATTTTGCTCTTGACTGGCACCATAACAAAGATATGTTTTGGAACGAGTACAAAATACGCTTCTTTGTCTAAGGCATACAACATAGAGATAAGTAAATTGCTTTTATCATCACAATCACCAAAATTGAGTTGAATAGTACGCTGTGGTGTATGTGCTTGAAAACGATTTGTCTTATATGGGATATGTGTAACATAGTCTAGTAGTCTTTGTACTTCACAAAACTCACTTGAACACTCTTTAGTTAACTCAAATGCTTTTGCTTTTATCTCTTGGGAGTTTGTTACTCGGTTCGTATAAATACCATCATTTGTACCTATTTGCCTTTTTTGAACAATGCCAACAACACCAACAAGCATATAGACAAAAAGTATAAAACTAATAGCGATAACCATAAGAGAGAAGTTTTTAATGATTGTCTGTTTCATGCCTATAAGGTATCTAAAAAAACTTTTTTACTTAAAGAGCTTTACATCCTAGTTGCTGTTTCTCTTCTAAAAGCTCCGCTCTCCTCTTGGCTGCGTCCCTAAGCATCACAGGCTTATTATTGCTCACCGTAATACTTTCTGTAGACATTGTTCCAGCAAGCTCTTCCAAATGAAAAGCACTTTTTTTGTTCACCATGGCAATAAACCTATCGACTGTTAAAAGTTTTTTATTTACAAAAGCACACTCTTCTGCATCCACTTCTGTATCTACTTCTACACTTTTAGAGTTAGAACCGTTAAATCCTACCCAAGATATTGGATTATTACATGCAGTAAACATAAGCATAGAAGCCATAAGCAAAATAGTTAAAAGTATCTGTTTCATCATTTAAACCTTTTTAATAAACTTAAAGAGAAGTATAACTATATTTTATTTAAACAGATATAAATAAAGTATATTACTCCCACTCAATAGTAGCAGGTGGCTTAGATGATATATCATAAACCACTCTATTGATGCCGTCTATCTCATTAATAATTCTTCTGCTCATGCCCTCTAACACATCATGGGGTACATGGGCAAATGTAGCAGTCATACCATCTACAGACTCTACCATACGGATACAAACTGTATTGTCGTATGTACGGTTATCTCCCATAACACCTACTGACTGCACATTCAATAAAACAGTAAATGCCTGCCATACTTTGTCGTAATAGCCTGTAGCTCTTAACTCCTCTTGCATAATGGAATCTGACTCTCTAAGTAGTCTGAGTGCCTCTTCATTTACTTCTCCCATAACCCTTATGGCAAGACCAGGACCAGGAAAAGGATGTCTGCCTATCATAGCTTTCGGAAGTCCTAGCTCAAGACCAAGTTTTCTTACCTCATCTTTAAATATCTCTCTAAGTGGCTCAACCAGTTCAAAAGTCATCCAGTCTGGAAGTCCACCTACATTGTGGTGAGATTTAATAGTTTTTGAAGGTCCTTTCACTGAAACTGACTCTATGACATCTGTATAGAGTGTTCCTTGTGCAAGAAACTCAACATCTGTATGTTTTTTGGCTTCCTTGTCAAATATTTCTATAAATTTTTCACCAATAGCTTTACGTTTGGTTTCAGGGTCACTTATATTTTTCAATGCAGCCATAAATTCTGCTTTGGCATCTACAGTAATAAGTGGGATATCTAACATTTTAAACATAACTTTTACATCATGGACTTCATTTTTACGTAAAAGTCCCTGATCTACAAATACACAAATAAGTTGTTCATCTGGAAGTGCTTCATGTAACATCGCAGCAACCACTGAACTATCTACCCCACCAGAAACACCACAAAGAACTTTTTTATCTCCCACTTGTGCCTTAATTCCAGCTATCTTCTCTTTTGCAAAACTTCCCATGTTCCAAGTGCTACCACATCCACAGATATGTTTAGCAAAATTTTTAAGCATTGCCGTACCCTCTACAGTATGGTGCACTTCAGGGTGAAATTGAAAGGCATATACTTTTCTCTTATCATCTGCTATAGCAGCATAAGGAGAGTTTTCACTAGTTCCTATAATGTTAAAACCGATAGGGAGTTTTTCTGCTTTATCGCCATGACTCATCCATACGATAGAGTCATCAACAACACCTTTAAATATGGAAGAGTCATTTTCTATCTTGAGTTTTGCTTTTCCATACTCGTGATGATCTGCCGCTACTACTTCTCCACCAAAATGCTGAACAATCAACTGCATACCGTAACAAATACCCAATATCGGCAAACCTAACTCCCAAACACCCTCGTCTGGCTTATATGCATCTTCGTCATAGACAGAAGCAGGTCCACCAGACAAGATAATACCTTGGGGTTTACGCGCTTTAATATCTTCAATACTCTCACGATACGGTACAACTTCAGTATATACACCACTCTCTCTAAGTTTTCTAGCTATAAGCTGTGTATATTGTGAGCCAAAGTCTAAGACTAGGATTGGTACTTGTTTCATGGATTGTTTCCTTGTATTTATATGAGTAAATTTTACAATTAAAACTTATTTATGCAAATATATCTTTGGTGTTGTCGGGGGATTTGCCAATAGGATTATGCAGGAAATCACTAAATGATTTCTCGTATAACACCCTGCAAAATTTTATTATCACTGTAGGGTGTTGTGTCCTCACAACACCAATTAATTACGCACCAATTCCAAATATTTGAAACTGTACATACCAAACAGCCACAGAAACAATATACCCTATAAGCACAGTCCATGCGAGTTTCATATGTGATGCAAAAGTATAGATGCCATGCAGTTTGCCCATAACCCCAACACCTGCTGCAGAACCAAATGAGATCAGTGAACCACCCACCCCTGCTGTAAGTGTTACAAGCATCCATTGTGAGTGTGCATCGATACCCATATCTGGACTTGATTTAAGTACAGCTGACATTACCGGTACGTTATCAACAATCGCAGAAAGGAACCCTACCCCGATATTTACTGTTGTTGCACCAAACTGTGTATAGAGTGCGGTGAAATACTCGAGAAAACCTAAGAAGTGAAGTCCGCCTACCGCAGCCAAGATACCAAAAAAGAAAAGAAGTGTATCGTTCTCAATCTTTGCAATAAAGGAGAAAACATTTACCGTAGGACACACAATACCATCACTATCATATCTTACTTCCATGCTCATTCTATAAACATAAAGTTTTAAGATAGCCAAACCAAACATCATACCCCACATTGCAGGCAGATGAAGCACTTGGTGCGAAAGAACCGCTGATGCAATCGTGAAACCAAATAGTCCCATGATGACCTTTCCTCCTGGTGCGATTTCTACTTTTTTCTCGTCTTCTGCAAACGGAGGATTTCCCTCTGGCATAAAACGACTCAAAAAGAATGCAGTAATAAACCATCCCAATATAGAGGCAGGGAAAAGGTATAAGAAATCAACAAAGTTTCCTTTGCCATCAACCCATACCATCAAAGTGGTGATATCTCCAAACGGAGACCAAGCACCACCGGCATTTGCTGCCACAACGATGTTCACCGCTGCAGGAACAATAAATGCTTTGTTCTCTTTATCGATAGTGATCAAAACAGTCGAAAGAATAAGTGCTGTTGTTAAGTTATCTGCAATAGGAGAGATAAAGAAAGCTAAAACACCAGTGATCCAAAATAGTTTTTTGTAGTCATACCCTTTTGAGACAAGTCTGTAACGCAAAGCAGAGAAGACATTTCTATCAATCATAGCTTCAATGTATGTCATAGCCACAAAGAGGAAAAAGAAAATCCCTGCAATTTCAACTATCAATATCTCTATCTCGTGATGAAGACGACTGCCATCCAAACCATTTATGGCATAATAGAGACCAATAAGCAGGAAGATTAGTGTTCCTGAAAAAAGTGCCGGTTTGGCCTTGTTTATATGGTATTTATCTTCTGTTGCAATGAAATAGTATCCAACTACAAATATTGCAAAAGAGAGTATCCCTACCCATGTTGTGGTTAAGTCTAAGTGTTGCATCGCTTCTGTCGTCGCTTGTACGGCTTCTGTCATCTGTTCTCCTTCTGTTGTATGTGATATATTTCTATACATTAAAATCTTTTACTTAATTCCTGAGAAAATCTTATTTCTCCATATAGTGCGAGCCCAAAGACTCTTTTCGTGCAAGTGCAGCATCTACAATGGCGGAAGCGGTATTAAGTCGTAGCTCCAACAATCTTCCTATCTCTTGGTTTTTCATATCATAAATGAGGTTTTTCGCCTCATGTAATCCTTTGGTCGTACGGATAATACCTATGTCTTCCCACATCACTTTACGCAATTTATGTTTATAGATTTTATCGTAATCTTTATGTAGAATATTACCGTAATCTTTCTCAAATTTAGGTGTTTGGAACACCGATTTTTCTTTACTTAAGAGATGATTGACTGCACGCCTTGCAAAGACAATACCCTCAAGTAAAGAGTTTGACGCTAAACGATTGGCTCCATGCACTCCTGTTCTTGCCGCTTCACCAATGACATAAAGTCCTTCAAATCCCTCTATGCAACCATAGGTATCGCACTTGATTCCTCCATTGGCATAATGAAACGCAGGACTGATAGAAACTCTATCTTTAGGGAAATGATATCCCAATGCACTAAAAGTACGTGTGATATTTGGAAAACGATGCTCAAACCACTCTTCTTCAAACATAGAAAAGTCCAAATATGCATTTTCTCCTGTTTTACGTTTATGATCAAAAATCCCACGTGCTACGATATCTCGACTTGCAAGCTCCCCTCTTTCATCATAATCAAACAAAAAGCGTCTTCCCTTTTCATCGACTACGTGTGCACCTTCACCTCTAAGTGCTTCAGTAAGTAACAGTTTTCTAGCATAAGGAGTATCGACAAAAACAGTTGGGTGAAACTGCATGAACTCCATGTCGGAGAGTTCTATACCTTTTTCTACACAGATGCCGTGAATATCTGCCGATATAGTTCTTGAGTTTGTATTGAGCTCATAAAGAGACCCAATGCCGCCAGAAGCGATTATGACATCATCTGCATAGATAGTTGTGGGTTCATAATTGACAGAAGCTTTTACCCCATAACATCTACCATTTTTTATGAGCAAATCATAAACTAAAGTATTTCTTTGAAGATGATGTCTGTTTTTCACCATCATAAAGTAATGCATATAACGTCCTGTAGCATCTCCTCCTGCATGGACAATACGCTCTGTAGAGTGTGCTGCTTCTTTCGTATAAAGAATCTTCCCTTCTTCATCCCTATCAAACTCCATCCCCCGATTGATGATATCTGGGGTAGTTTCAAGTGAAGTACGGGAGAGTATCTCAACGGCTTCTTTATCATTATGGTAAGCACCTGCGGCCATTGTATCTTCAACATGCACAGGGATATCTGCTTCATTCAAGGCAGTAGACATTCCACCTTGAGCGTAAAAAGTATTACATTCCCAAGGGACATCTTTACATACCACTAAAACTTTTTTACTTTTAGGGAGTTGCATTGCAGCATAAAGCCCTGCGATACCTGCACCAATAATCAAAACATCATATTTTTGCACTCAAATCCTTTTTAAACTTCTTTGAAAAATAGAGAGACTCTTGACATCTTACAATCCAAACTGAGTAAAAGTTTTATATCTTATTGTCAGCCATAACTTTTTGTGTGGTTACTGCTTTCCCTTTATCGACCTTAGTCTCTATATTGTCATCAACATTTGGCACATATACAGGTTTTGTCTTGTATCCACAGCCAGCCATCATGATACAGCAAACAGATGTTATAATAAAAACATGAAAAAAGCGTCTATAATTTTGTCTCATCTTGGTAACCAACCTCAATTTAAATTTTTAAAGCAACAAGCATGTTATGCAAAATATATCAAACTCTTAGGAGAAAAATATCAAAAGGCTATCGCTTTTATCTATATTAAAAACGAAACACTTTTTGTAGCCGTAACTCACCCTAGCTTTAAAATGGAACTTAATTATAATAAAGATTTGTTAAAAGATATATTAACACAGCTTAAAAAATATGATAATGAGTGTAAAACCATGAAAGCGGACAAGGTAATTGTTTTTCACAGCAAGTATCATCCTGTAGCAAAAGCTAAAAGTAACTCAGACACCGTTCCGTACTACAATGAGCTTGCCACAGGTAACTTTGAGATACAAAGTGAAGATGAAGATATTAAAAAGAAATTTGAGCAAATTAAAGACCAGATTAAATGCAATCTATAGTTCAAAACCTCCCATCTTCAGCAGGAGTATATCAGTATTTTGATGCCTCACACAAACTACTCTACATAGGCAAAGCCAAAAATCTCAAAAATCGCGTTAAAAGTTATTGGCGTTTTGCACCAGAATTTACACCCAACTCCAGTCAGAGTCCACGTATCGTCAAAATGCTACAAGAAGCAAGTAGCCTTGAGTACATAGTTGTAGAGACAGAAGAAGATGCTCTTATACTTGAAAACTCTCTGATTAAACAGCTCAAGCCCAAATATAATATTTTACTGCGTGATGACAAAACCTACCCCTATATTTACATAGATGAATCTGTAGAGTATCCACGTTTTGAAATGACACGAAAAGTAGTAAAAGGTAAAAACATTACTTATTATGGCCCATTTCCCACAGGTGGCAGAGCCCTGTTTGATGCACTTTATGAAATTTATCCTTTGGTACAGAAAAAATCTTGTCTTAGAGAGGGGAAAGCCTGTCTTTTTTATCAGATAAAAAAATGTTTGGCACCTTGTGAAGGAAAAATCACCCCACAAGAGTACGGGAAGATAGTCAATAGCGCCAAAACATCCATAGTAAAACGCAAAAAACTAATACTAGCACTGAAAGATAAAATGAAAAACCTTGCACTGCAAGAGCGTTATGAAGAGGCTGGAAACATGAGAGATACCATCAACGATATATCTTCACTTGCCATCTCTTCAAATATTGACTTAGCCAATAGATTAAATTTAGATATTTTTGCCATACAAAATGGTGACGAAAGGGGAGTTGTTGTAAAACTTTTTATGCGTGAAGGGAAAATTGTATCTAGCTCTCACTCCTACTTTAGACACACACATATATTTGATGAAAATGAAGCTTACAAACAAGCTCTGCTAGAATTTTATACTCCAGATACGCCCAACACCTCTACACAGATTCTTACTGCACACCCTTTTGAAGAGAACAAACAAATAGCCCAAACACTAAGCAAACGTTTCAATAAAAAAATAGAGCTATTAACCCCACAAAGAGGTGCAAAAGCCAAACTAATTTCACTTGCTCTGCAAAACTGCAAAGAGTTACTGCGTCAAACAGAAAACAACTCCATCATGGAACAGAAAATAGCAAACCTTCTTGACCTATCGGCTATACCATATCGCATAGAGACATTTGACAGTTCACATATGATGGGAGTGGCTATAGTAGGAGGTATGGTAGTTTGGAGTGAAGGCAAATGGGATAAAAGTTCTTACAGACGCTACAAATTACACCAAAGAGATGAATATGGGCAAATGAGAGAGATGCTCTCTCGTCGCATAGCAGACTTCAAGGAGCACTCTGCTCCAGATTTATGGATACTCGATGGAGGTATGGCAAATTTAAATCTTGCATTAGGACTCTTAAAAGAGAAAAATATAAATCTTGATGTCATTGCTATAGCCAAAGAGAAGCTTGACGCCAAAGCCCATCGTGCCAAAGGCGCAGCCAAAGACCTTCTTTATACTAGCAGTGGATGCATAGAGCTTAAACCAAATGACAAACGCTTGCATTGGATTCAAAGACAGAGAGATGAGGCACATCGTTACGCTATCACTTATCATCAAAACAAAAAGAGAAGAGAAGATACTCAAATTTCACTCTTGAACAAAAAAGGCATTGGCAAAGCCACTGTAAAAAAACTCATTGACTATTTTGGAACATTTGAAGCCATAGAGAGTGCCTCCAGAGAAGATATTATTAAAGTTACCAATAGTAGAATTGCTGATATTATTAAGTTCGATATATAGAATATATAGAATATATATGTTAAAATCTTCTTAATTTATTTGATTTTTAGCTTAATTATTATAGAGTTTGAATGAGTATTTTTTATACATTAAAATATAAAATTTAGATTTTAAAGGGAGTATTTCTCAACATGTATTATATTACCAATCAAAATGAACAAATTATTAGTATTGATTCTGCTCTACTCTCCTTGCTTGACATAGAGAACATACATACATTTTACAAGAAGATTGCGCTGGAAGATATTGTGTTTTCATCAGAAGATGAGAACCTTACTATTGAAACACTTAAAAACAAAGTAACATACAAGACAAAGCGTACCAATCTATCGGGGTTATTGGGAGATATTACTTTAATTCAAGTACAAAAGTCTGCCACAGAAGAGATACTGATAACAGAAACTAAAACACCAGTGATAGAAGAGATACTGATAACAGAAACTAAAACACCAGTGATAGAAGAGTCCATAGAAACATCATATAGCACAGATGCTATAGATAACAATAACGAGCAAACTCCTATCATTGTTGATGTAAAAAAGGTTTCTGAAGAGATAGGTATCTCAGAAGAAGATTATCATACTTTTTTGACTGAATACCTTGATACTACACTCACTTTGAAAAAAGATATTCAGAGCCACGAGAAGAAGAGACGCTCTCAAGCCATAGAGACGCTATTAAGTCTCTCAAATGTTTTACATTTACCTATGATTAGTGAAATTATTTCACGAATCAAAAACAGTACAGCAGATACCCAAGACAAACATATAACATCTTTCTATGCAACACTTTCTAGACTAACAACTCCCGAACAAGAAACAAAATCTACTGACTCTGCGTTTGAAAGTTTTGGCACTATCGATTTAAATGATATAAGACCAATACATTTTGATTTTCAACTTGGAAAAGCCAGTAAAGAGTTGGATTTACCTACGAGTCTTATTAAAGAGTTTATTGATGATTTTATAGAGCAATCCCATACAGAGACAGAAAAAATGCTGAAAGCTTATGAAAAAGGCGACTTGGATACCATTCAAAAAATAGGGCATTTGCTTAAAGGTGCGTCAAGTAACCTACGCATAGTACCACTCTCTGATACTCTACATAAAATACAATTTTGTAAAGATAGCAGTGAATTAGAAAAATTAATCAAACGCTACTGGGCACATTTTCTATCTCTAGAAATTCAAAGCAAAAGGTACTAAACGATGACTATACGTAGCAGATTTAAACTTATTGGACTGATACCTATTTTATTTCTTATTTTCTTGTCTAGTTATTTTTTGATTATTTCATATTTAAATTTTGAAAAAGCAAAAGCTCTAGAGAGCGTATTGAATAACAACACTTTCCTTAGTCAATCTCTTGTTCATATTGGTAATGAACGCGGATTGACGGCTCTCTACCTAGGGAGCAACCAAAAACAATTTTTAAATGCCTTGACTAAACAGACAAAAAATACAAACAAATCTCTACAAAAGTTGAAAAAAAATCTTGTTACTCAAGATACAAATTATATTCCTTATCTTGTTAAGGCACTCGGCAAAGATACACATTTGAATGAAACCAAATATCAAATACTTTCAGAAAACTTAGTGGAGCTTGAAGGTATTAGAAAAAGTGCATCTATTCCTAATGCAGAGTTCAAAAAAATATTTTTTAAGGACTATACAGAAAAGATATCTGGTCCAATCTATGAAAATCTTCTACAGATAAACCAATTTGTACTTGACACAAAAATATCCTCACTGACAAAAACACTCTCTGAAATCTATACCGTAAAAAAAAGTGCTGCTCTTGAGAGAGGATTTGTCGCATACCATGTACTGAAAAAAGAAGCTATGTCAATTGATGAAATTGCACTTTGGAATAAAGTTAAAATAAAAGCAAATATCTTTGACATATCCCAAGTTTCAAGCAAAAAAGTACACCAACTACTAAAAAATATTTTTGATACTACCGAAGCCAAAGCTATACTTGAGCAACTTTCAAAAATGTCTGCCATTGTTGAAACACATACCCATAATGGCAACTATAGAACATTTTTTATGGATTGGTTTGTACTTCAAACACAAAAAATATCACTATTTACCAAAGCGGAAAATATAGTTTCACATGCCTTGCGAAAAGAGAGCAGGGCTTTCCATAAAAAACAACTTTATTTTCTTTCCATTGCAACAATTATTTGGTTATTGAGTTTTATTTTTGCCTATATAGGATATATAACTACCAAAGATATTACACAAAACATTAAAGAGCTTGAAGATGTTTTAAATAAAGCAATCAATGATATAAAAAATAGCGACCAATATCTAGCTTCAGATACTGCATCTATTGAAAATATTGATCTAGATACACACGAGGGGACCAAGATAGCCTATAATTTTATTGAAGGACTGATAGATACATCAAAGGAAGATAAATACATAGCACTTGAAGCCAATAAAGCCAAATCACTCTTTCTGGCAAATATGTCACATGAAATTCGTACACCTCTAAATGGCATAGTGGGATTTGTAAATATATTAAAAAGTACAAAGCTTGATAATGAACAAAAAGAGTTCCTTTCCATTATTAATAAAAGTTCAGAGAATCTTTTAAATATCATCAACAATATTCTTGATATTTCAAAAATTGAGAGTAATAAAATTGAACTTGAAAATATTATATTTAATACTCTTGATGAGTTTGAAAGTGCAGTTGAAACATATGCAGTAGGTGCGGCTAAAAAAAATATTGACCTTAATTTTTATATAGACCCCGCTATCGGTCCAAAACTCAAAGGTGACCCGACCAAACTCAAAGAGATTATTATCAACCTTATTAGTAACGCCATTAAATTTACTGACCAAGGTGGAGTGATTAATCTAATTATTGAAAAAGTGAAAGCTAAGAGTGATTCATCTTCTAGCATCAAATTTTCTATCCAAGACGATGGCATTGGTATGACCCAAGAGCAACAAAAACATATATTTGATGCATTTTCTCAAGCAGATGTCTCTACTAGTAGAAAATACGGGGGAACAGGTCTTGGGCTCACAATCTCTAGTCGTTTTGTTGAACTTATGGGTGGTAAACTTGAACTTAAAAGCAAAAAGGGTTCTGGCACAACATTCTATTTTACAATTCCACTTGAAGAGGTTGACTCTGCCAGCTTGCCCGACACAGATAAACTTACAGATATGACCATAGGTCTATACAAAAAAGGTTTACCAACACAACTTAATATTTATTTAAAAAAATACTTTGATTATTTTGACGCACCAGTCAAATACTTTAAATCCCTAAATGACTTCAATACACTCAAAAGCAATAATGAATGTCAAAGTTATTGGATTGATGCAGATAAGGCAAACGAAGATATTGTAAATGCCATTGCAGATATAGATGTATCAAAACTTGTAGTTATGGCAAATATCACATCTCGAGATAAACTAGAGAAACTTGGT